>NZ_RZSG01000286.1:0-6910 GCF_003997725.1 Mesorhizobium sp. M4A.F.Ca.ET.050.02.1.1 | reverse complement strand
CCGGCATCTGCCTGATCACGCCGGGCGGCAAACTGCGCCAGAAGCTGGTCGAGACCCGGGTGCGCTTCAAGCGGCTGCCGCGCGAGGAGATCGACGCCTATGTCGCCTCCGGCGAATGGCGCGGCAAGGCCGGCGGCTATGCCGTGCAAGGCCTCGCCGGCTCCTTCGTCGTCAAGCTGGTCGGCTCCTACACCAACGTCGTCGGCCTGCCGCTCTACGAGACGACGGCCCTGCTTGCCGGCGAGGGCTTCAAGGTGCATGCGAGCTGGCTCACCGCGCGCCCATGAGCCTGGACGACAAGGTCACGCCGCTGCGCCCCCGGCGCCCCTGCCCCGAATGCGGCAAGGCATCGGTGCGCGAGCACTATCCGTTCTGCTCGGCGCGCTGCAAGGACATCGACCTCAATCGCTGGCTGAAGGGCGCCTACGTCATCCCCGGGCGCAACGCAGAGGAAGAAGGCGAAGGGCCGGAGCAAAACCCGGCGCCCAAGGACGAGCCGTAAGCGCACGATATCAGCTGTTTTGCCGCCGTCTTTCGGTGGTTTTCTTTTCCCGGCTGAAATCCGTGCTTAGGCGCTGGACAGGCTGAATTCCCGTGCTATAACCCACGCGCTTTCTAGGGGCGCCGGCGGCGTCTTCAAGAAATCCGGCCTGCGAAATCTCGTTTGCCGGCGAGGCCCAGATAGCTCAGTTGGTAGAGCAGCGGACTGAAAATCCGCGTGTCGGTGGTTCGAATCCGCCTCTGGGCACCATTTTTTCCTCACAATGTCCCAACCACTACCGGGCGCCTTGCGCCAGACGCCGATTGGCGGGATGCTGCCGCAGGCGAACCGGGGGGCAAACCGGCACGCCGGATCGATATGGCTGCTGGAATGTCTGATGCCGCGAGCTTGCTTCGCCCTTGTTGCCATCGTTGCCTTGATGACGCCGTTAGAGGCAGGCGAGCGCGCGTCTCATCTGCTTGACCACGCCAGTCTCGCGACAGCCTATGCGCGGGAATCGGACACCGTCACTGCCTACACGACCGCAATGGCGCGCTTCCGCCTGCAACTCGGAACACGTCCCGGCCAAACCGGCCTCGCGGTTCCTCTTGAGCCGCGGCTGTTGCGGACCGAATTCAGCCAACGGACATGGCGCTCGGCGGACGGCAGCCTGCTGCAGGGCTTCGCCGGCAAGGGCGGCTTCCGGCTGACCGCCGGGAACTGCCTTGCCCAGATCTGCCTGGCCAGCGAATGCAGCGACGATGGCTGGCCGGTCTATGCCTGCAGCGACGGGCGCAAGCGCAAGATGTCCGTCACCGACTTCGTGACGGCGGTGTTCGACGGCGTGCCCTACCGGCGATTGAGCGCGCCTCCGGCGAAGTGACGTCGCAACACGTCGATCTTTCTGCCCGACAGGTATACGGCAAAGACCGGCCTACCTCACCGCAAACGCTGCCTGCACGGCGCGGTTGACCGTCACCGGCAGGATCGACATGTGGTTCTCGCCGGCAGCTCGAAGCTGGCGCTGATGCGGGAGATGGCGTCCAGCCGCTCGGCCATCAGGCGGGCGAATTCGTCGGTGCGCGTCACCTGCTTGTGCTCCAGGCGCTTCTGCTCATCCTCGGCGCCGACCTGGAACGGCGCCAGCTTTTCCGTCTCGTATTCGCCGGCCGACAGGATCACTTGCGCCTCCAGCCCCTCGGGTCTGGCTGTTTCGAAGGCCTCCAGAAAAAGGATCGATGGCGCGGTCTTCCCAATGGCGATTGTATATTTGACAGACCCGTTGCCTGAATCCGGGGTGCGCTGTTATGTGAAAAGCCCATGAAACCCAATAAGTATATGATGCGAGCCGTTATGGTCGCTACGGAGCTTGCTCTAGTCTGGTTGGTTGCCCAATCCTTTTGGACGGGCAGGATTCCTCTCAAGGATCACCCCGTAGAGCGAGCTCTTGACCCATTTACTTACTGGGTTGAGTTGGCCGTGATCACTTTCGCCATCATAACCCTGCCGCTCTGGATGCTCTACCGCGAGCGGCAGGAGCCTAGGCCATGAGTTGGTTTGTTTTGGCAGTCGTGATTGTCGGGCTTGTTGTTCCGGCTATTCTGGCTGCGGCCTATTATTGGACCGACCTCGAAACCCGTAAAGGCCGTGGGTGGAATTGGCTGCGAGGCAAGGGCTTTTAGCGCGCCGGCCCTGTCCCGTTCCACCGGATGTATCGGGCTTTACTCCGCCGCAGCCTCATCCGCGCCGCGACCGGGAAGCGCCGACACCTTTTCCAGCAGGCCAAGAGCGCGAGCCAAAGTGTCGGGGGGTACCAGCTTATATGCGTCTGGATTGGGCGCGATGAAATGCCTGCCATTCGGCGCGCGCCAAAGACAACCACTCTTGGTGCACGGGCCAATTTTGGCGCAGCTTCGCTCCAGCAGCGCTGCCTCTTGGAACAAAATCGTGAACAGTGGTGTCGGCGATCGGGGCGGGGGACGCCGTCGGCAGGGCGGACATTTCTATCTCCACTGGGGCAAGATCAGCGGCGGCGAAGCAGCCCCATCAGCACCGGGCCGCTGATCAGCGTGGCGACGAGACCGGCCGGAATCTGGCGCGGCAAGATCGCGGTGCGGCCGATCCAGTCGGCGGCGACCATGATCAGCGCGCCGAGGAGCACGGCGCCCACCGCCTGCGGCAGCGCGCGCGAAAGGCCGAGGCGGCGGGCGAGATGCGGCGCCATCAGGCCGATGAAGGTCAGCGGACCGACGATCAGGGTCGAGGCGGCGGTGAGCGCGGCGACCATCAGCAGGACGGCGAACCGGACTTTTCGCACGTCGAGGCCAAGCGCCATCACCGCGGCGGCGCCGAGCGGCAGCATGTCCAGCCAGCGGATGAAGAGGGGAGCCACGAGGAACAGGCAAAGCGCGGCGGCCGCAGTGAGCAGCGCCGAGTCCGCATCGACGCCGTAGGTCGAGCCGGTCAGCCAATTGAGCAGCAGCATGGCGCGCGGGTCGCCGGTTGCGGTCAGCACCAGGATCAGCGCATCGAACAGAGCGGTCAGCGCGACGCCGGCGAGCAGCAGCCGCTCCGGCGCGTAGGCGGCGCGGCTGCCGAGCGCAAGTGTCGCCGCCAGAGCAGCGAAGGCGCCGACGGTCGCCGCCATCATCTGCAGCGGACGGCTGGGGCCAGCCACGGAAAACAGCGCCGCCATCATGCCGAGCGCAGCACCCGC
Source organism: Mesorhizobium sp. M4A.F.Ca.ET.050.02.1.1 (assembly GCF_003997725.1). NCBI lineage: Bacteria > Pseudomonadati > Pseudomonadota > Alphaproteobacteria > Hyphomicrobiales > Phyllobacteriaceae > Mesorhizobium > Mesorhizobium sp. M4A.F.Ca.ET.050.02.1.1. Next base: position 3,713 of record NZ_RZSG01000286.1, on the reverse strand, counting down.
GCTGATGCCTAGCACTTCGGGGCTGGCCATCGGATTGCCTGTCAGGCGCTTCATCATCAAGCCGGCCAGCGCCAGCATGGCGCCGGCGGCAAGCGCGGCCGAAACGCGCGGCAGTCGCCATGACAGCAAGGGTGCCAACTGGTCGCCGAGGACGAAGCTCCAGCCGTGCGGCCCCGGTCCGTAGCAGAGCACAAGCGCGAGCAGCAAAAGGAGCGACAGGCCGATCGCCGCCAGCAGGGGGCCAGGAGGGCTCGCGCGCGGCAGGCGTTCGGCGATAGGCGCTGGAAGCTCGGCGCCAAGCGCAAGGCGCGGCAGCAGCCAGAGCAGCAGCGGCGCGCCGAGAAGCGCCGTGATGGCGCCGGTCGGCAAATGATCGCCCTGTGGCCCGGCCAGCAGTTGCACGCCCTGGTCGGCGGCCCATAGCAGCGCGGCGCCGATCAACGGCGCCATGACCAGCCGCTGGCCGAGCCGGCGGGCGCCGCCTATGCGGGCAAGGGCCGCCGCCGCGAGGCCGACAAAGCCTACGACGCCAACGGCCGCGACGACAAAGGCAATCAGCGCAACGGCAGCGGCAAGCCCGGAAAAGCGATAGACGCCGAGCGGCAGGCCGAGGCTGCGCGCGCCCTCGTCGTCGAGGCCGAGCAAGGTCAGCGGCCGCACCATCAGGCCGATCGCCAATGCCGCGAGGCTCAGACGCGGCAGGAGCCACAGCGTGGTCTTCCAATCCTGCTGACCGAGCGAGCCGGAGCCCCAGATAAACAGGTTGGCCAGCCATTCGTGCCTGAGCACGATAAGGGCGGCGCCAATCGCTCCGGCATAGAGGCTGACAACAAGGCCGCCGAGCACGACGGACAGCGGGGACAGGCCTTTGTGCCAGGACAGCGCGAAGACTGCAGCGAGCGCGACAAGGGCACCTGCAAGCGCCACCCATTCGCGACCGAAGGAAAGCAGCGCGGGCGAGAAAAGCGTGGCCAGCGCCAGTGCCAAATAGGCGCCGGCCAACACGCCGACGGTCTCCGGCGAGGCGAGCGGATTGCGCAGCACCTGCTGCAGCACCGTTCCGGCGAGGCCGAGGGCCGCGCCGCAAAGCAGGCTGACGGCAAGCCTCGGCAGGAAGGCATAGTGGACGAGCACCTGCCGCATGTCGTCGATTTCGGGTAAAGCGAGCGCCTTGAGCCAAAGCGCCGGCGGCAGTTGAACGGCAAGATTGGGAATGGTCGCCGCCACGGCCAAGGCCGCGAGCGCAGCGCAAAGCAGGATGGCTACGGTCGGCTGGCCACCGGCGCGCGGGACGATGAGACCGGCCGTACCCACTTTGCTTACCGCCGCATCAGCCATTGCCGTTTTCTCCTGTCATCGCCCTGGTCAGCACGCGGGCGAAGCGGGCGGCGGAAGGAAGCCCGCCGAACATCAGCACGGCGGGCAGGCGCATGATCGATCGGTTGCGCACGAAGGGCATGGCGTTCCAGACCGGGCTTTCGGTCAGCGTGCCGCGGGCGCCCTCGGGCATGGGCTCGAGAAAGGCGAGACGCGCATCGCTCGCTGTCGCCAGGCCGTCGATGCCGACGGTCGAAAAGCCCCAATAATTGGTCTCGCCGGTCCAGGCGTTGCGGATGCCGATGCGGTCGAACACCGCCTGGAAGAGACTCCTGGCGCCATAGACGCGCACATTGCGCGGATCGAGGAAGTTGACGATGTAGACCGGCCTTGCCGCCAGCGGCGCGAGTTTCTGCCTGGTCTCGGTGAAACAGGCCTCGGTCGCCGCGATCAGCGCCTCGCTTTCGGCCTGCCTGCGGGTCAGCCTGGCGAGCTCGCGGGTCGCCTCGACGGCTAGCCGGTAGGGTTCTCCGGCCTCGGTGTAGAGGCCGATCGTCTTCACCGGCGCGACGCGCTCGAGCTGCGGCTTGATGCCGTCGAGATAGGGAATGGACAGGATGATGTCGGGCTTCAGCTGCTGGAGGAATTCGAGATTGGGCTCGAGCAAGGTGCCGACATCGGCGATCTCCGGCGGCAGCGGCGGCTCGACCACCCAGGTCTCCCAGACCTCGCGATCGGCGATGGCGACCGGCCTGACGCCAAGCATCAGCAGGGTCTCGGCCAACCCGTCGTCGAGGCAGACGATGCGCAGCGGCCGCGCCTCGGCGGAGGCGGCCATGGGCAGCAGGAACAGCCCGAGCGCGGCGCGCCGGGTGATGTTGCCGCGCTTGGTCGTTCGCCTGTCGTTCTCCGGCACGATCCTGGTTTCCATGGACTTCCCGAAATCGGCCTATGCCGCCGATGCCAAGCTGACTATGAAACATGACATCTCCAGTCAACATTTAAGATGACAAAGTCGATCAGGATTTTGCAGCGGCACGATCCAGCTTCCTGAAGACGAATGGAACCCAGGCGGGTTGCGATCCCGCCGCCACCCGTGGCATCTGTCGCCGTCCATCGGGAAAGAACGCCGGATCATGGCACGACCGCAGCATACCACCAGACGCGCTGCGAGCGCGGGTGTCAGCCTCAGTCGCGCGCTGTCGAAGCTTGGGCTGTGCTCGCGCAAGCAGGCCGAGGTACTGATCGCGGAGGGCCGCGTGCGGGTGGCAGGCAAGGTCGCGCGCGATCCATCGCTGCGCATCGATCTCGACCGCGACCGCATCGCGGTTGACGGCGAGCAGGTCGTTGCCGAGCGCAAGGTCTATCTGATGATCAACAAACCGCGCGGGCTGGTCACAACCCGCGACGATCCCGAAGGACGCGGCACGGTCTACGATTGCCTCGAGGGGCTCGACCTGCCCTTCGTGTCGCCCGTCGGGCGGCTGGACAAAGCCAGCGAAGGCCTGCTTTTGATGACCAATGACACGCGCTGGGCGAACGGACTGCTCGATCCGGCCTCGCATGTCGACAAGACCTATCACGTGCAGATCGGCACCGCGCCCGACGACGCCATGCTGGCACGGTTTCGCGACGGCGCGACGGTCGACGGCGAACTGCTGACGGCGCGCTCGATCGAGCTGCTGCGCAGCGGCGGCCGCACGGCCTGGCTGGAGGTCGTGCTCGACGAAGGCCGCAACCGCCAGATCCGCCGGCTACTTGCCGCCTTCGACGTCGAGGTGCTGAGGCTGATCAGGGTGGCTGTCGGGCTCTTACAGCTCGGCGAACTCGCGAAGGGCAAGGCACGGCACCTGACGGTCGAGGAACTGACAATGCTTGAGGGCGACAGCGTCTAGCATTCCCCCTCGCCCGGATCGCCAACCGAATTGCGAAGGGCAATTCGGGGCATGCGACCTCCCCCCGAGGGGAGAGGAGATCAGAGGCGCGGGCGCTTCCTCCTCTTCTCCCCTCGGGGAGAAGGTGGCCGCTAAGCGGCCGGATGAGGGGGACACCCGATCGGCTACCTCTGATTCCACCTGCGGATGACAGGCTCGCTCAAATCGTGCTCATAGCCGAGAACGCTGAGACTCGCCGTGTCCAGCACGAAATGTTCGCCGCCTTCAGGCGGCAGTCCGATCCACCGCGCCGCGAGCACGCGCAGGAAATGCGCGCTCGAAAAGATCAGGACATTGCCAGCGACAACGCGGAGCCCGGCGATGATGGCATCGGCCCTGGCGCCGACATCGGCGGCCTGCTCGCCGCCGGGACAGCCGTCGCGAAACACGTTCCAGCCGGGGCGACCGGCGACAATCTCCTTCGTCGTCACGCCTTCATAGGCGCCGTAGTCCCATTCCTGG
>NZ_RZSG01000285.1:0-6912 GCF_003997725.1 Mesorhizobium sp. M4A.F.Ca.ET.050.02.1.1 | reverse complement strand
TCGCGGCCCTGGCCGAGGCGCTCGGCGCGGCTGCGGGAAACGGCGCCGTGCATGAGCGATTGGCGCGCGGCTGGTCGGTCGGCACTGCCGGCGCCAATTTGATACGCAGGGCATTGGTGCTGCTCGCCGATCACGAGTTGAACGCCTCGACCTTCGCCACGCGGGTCGCCGCGTCCACCGGCGCGTCGGTTGCCGCCTGCCTGCTTGCCGGTCTTGCCACACTGTCCGGACCGCGCCATGGCGGCGCCGGCGAGGCCTTGCTCAATCTCGTCGAGGACGCCGAAAGGCTGGGAGCCGGTCGAGCGCTGGCTTGGCCACGACCGGCCGCTGCCCGGCTTTGGCCATCCACTCTATCCGGAGGGCGACCCAAGGGCGGAGGCGTTGTTGTCCGATGTCGAGATCGATGGCTGTATGTCATGCCTCGGCGATGCCGTTCTCGGCGCGACGGGGGCGCGCCCGAACATTGACTTCGCGTTGGCCGCGCTGACGCGTCAGTTGCGCCTGCCGCCCGATGCGCCGTTCCGGCTGTTCGCGCTCGGGCGCAGCGTCGGCTCGGCCGCGCATGCCGTCGAGCAGGTCATGAGCAACCGCCTGATCAGGCCCCGCGCCCGCTACGACGGGCCCGTCGGGATTTAGCGGAACTGGTGCTTATCAAAGCCAAGCCCTGGGGCGCGTCGCTCCAGGGCTTGTTGAGATTCAGGTCAGGCCGGCTTCACCTGTATGGCAACGTGCCCGTCACGACATCGTGTCGAGCTTGCGCTGCATGGCCGCGATCTGTTCCTTCAGCTCCTGGAGATCATCGGACTTTTCCGGCACTTCCTTTTTCGCAGGCTCGGCTGGGGTCGGCGAAGCCCCGTTCGCCGTCGCCGACGGAAACGGCGTGAACATGCGCATGGCGTTCTGGAACATCTCCATGTTGCGGCGCGTCTGCTCCTCCAGCGCCTTCATCGGCGTCGACATCTTCATCATGTCCATCGGCGACTTGCCGAACGCGCCCTTCATCTGTTCGCGAAAACGTTCCTGCTCCTTGGAGAAGGCGATCATCGACTGCTCGAGGAAGCTGGGCACGATCATCTGCATCTGGTCGCCGTAGAAGGCGATCAGCTGGCGCAGGAACGGGATCGGCAGCATGTTCTGCCCATCCTTGTTCTCCAGCTCGAAAATGATCTGGGTCAGCACTGGATGCGTTATGTCGTCGCCGGTCTTGGCATCCTGGACGGTGAATTCCTCGCCCTTCTTGACCATGTCGGCGAGGTCTTCCAGCGTCACATAGGTGCTGGTGCCGGTGTTGTAGAGTCGGCGGTTGGCATATTTCTTGATGACGATCGGGTCGTCTTTCGCGGCCATCAGTATCCTCCCCGGACACCGGCGCATTTGAGTAAGCAGCCGGTAACGATTGCGCCCTGTCAAGGATATGCGCAAAAGCGTCACAATTCCAAGTGGTTTGTGCAGTGCAAGATCGATTAATGCTGCATGGCGGCCGGAATATGCTGCGCAGCGAAGCGGGGACTGCAGCCCTGGCCAGCGCAGGCCTGCTTGCGGCGCATGGCCGGCATGCCCATTTCCGGTTTGACTTGGCACCGGGAAAGGGCAAGAAAGTTCCTCAACGATAGCCTAAAACACGACACCTCGAAGTCTGGAGAAGAAAATGTCCGCATCCAATGGCATAGTTGTCGCCAGCGCCGCGCGCACGGCAGTCGGCTCCTTCAACGGCAGCTTCGCCGCCACCCCGGCACATGAACTCGGCGCGGTCGTCATCAGGGAATTGCTCGCGCGGGCCAACGTCGAGCCCTCGGAAGTCGACGAGGTGATCCTCGGCCAGGTTCTGACCGCCGCCCAGGGCCAGAACCCTGCCCGCCAGGCTTCGATCAACGCCGGCCTGCCCAAGGAGACCACCGCCTGGGGCCTCAACCAGGTCTGCGGCTCGGGCCTGCGCGCGATCGCGCTCGGCATGCAGCAGATCGCCACCGGCGATGCCAAGGTGATCGTCGCCGGCGGCCAGGAATCGATGTCGCTCTCGGCGCATGCCCAGCATCTGCGCGCCGGCGTCAAGATGGGCGACTACAAGATGATCGACACCATGATCAAGGACGGGCTGTGGGATGCCTTCAACGGCTATCACATGGGCAATACCGCCGAGAATGTCGCGCGCCAGTTCCAGATCACCCGTGACGACCAGGACCAGTTCGCGCTGGCTTCGCAGAACAAGGCCGAGGCCGCGCAGAAGGCCGGCAAGTTCAAGGACGAGATCGTCGCCTTCACCATCAAGGGCAAGAAGGGCGATACGATCGTCGACCAGGACGAATATATCCGCCACGGCGCGACGCTCGACGCCATGACCAAACTTAGGCCCGCTTTCGACAAGGACGGCACGGTCACCGCCGCCAATGCCTCCGGCATCAATGACGGCGCGGCCGGCGCGCTGCTGATGAGCGAGGCCGAAGCCGCCCGGCGCGGCATCACCCCGCTGGTCCGCATCGCTTCCTGGGCGACCGCCGGCGTCGATCCGGCGATCATGGGCACCGGCCCGATTCCGGCCTCGAAGCGGGCGCTGGATAAGGCCGGTTGGTCGGTCAAGGACCTGGACCTGGTGGAGGCCAATGAGGCCTTCGCCGCACAAGCCTGCGCCGTCAACAAGGGCATGGGCTGGGATCCGTCGATCGTCAACGTCAATGGCGGCGCCATTGCCATCGGCCATCCGATCGGCGCCTCCGGCGCCCGCGTCTTCAACACGCTGGTCTTCGAGATGCGCCGCCGCGGCGTCAAGAAGGGTCTTGCCACGCTTTGCATCGGCGGCGGCATGGGCGTCGCCATGTGCGTGGAAGCGCTCTGAACTTAGCGAATAGCGAATAGGGAGTGGCTAATAGGGTAGAATGACGTGACGGGATATCAGATCCCTACTCGCTATTCGCTACTCCCTATTCGCTCTTCCGACCAAAGGGAGGAACTGCATGAGTAAGGTAGCAATCGTCACGGGCGGATCGCGCGGTATCGGCGCGGCGATATCGATCGCTTTGAAGAAGGCCGGCTATTCGGTTGCGGCGAACTATGCCGGCAATGACGAGGCGGCCGCGAAGTTCAAGGCCGAGACCGGCATCCCGGTCTACAAATGGTCGGTCGCCGACTATGACGCCTGCGCTGCCGGCATCAGGCAGGTCGAGGCCGATCTCGGCCCGGTTTCGGTGCTCGTCAACAATGCCGGCATCACTCGCGACGCCATGTTCCACAAGCTGACCCGCGAGCAGTGGAAAGAGGTCATCGACACCAACCTGTCCGGCGTCTTCAATATGACGCATCCGCTGTGGGGCGGCATGCGCGACCGCAAGTTCGGCCGCGTCATCACCATCTCCTCGATCAACGGCCAGAAGGGCCAGGCCGGCCAGGTCAACTATTCCGCCGCCAAGGCCGGCGACATCGGCTTCTCGAAGGCGCTGGCTCAAGAGGGCGCCCGCGCCGGCATCACCGTCAACGTCATATGCCCCGGCTACATCGCCACCGAGATGGTCAGGGCAATCGACGAGAAGGTGCTCAACGAGCGCATCATCCCGCAGATCCCGGTGGGCCGGCTCGGCGAGCCGGAAGAAGTCGCGCGCTGCGTCGTCTTCCTCGCTTCCGACGAGGCCGGCTTCATCACCGGCTCGACCATCACCGCGAATGGCGGCCAGTACTTCGTTTGACGCCCCGCGCCGAGAAATAGACATCGACAAAAACGGGCCGGGAAACCGGCCCGTTTTGTTTGTCACCTCTCCGCTGTGCGGGCCCCTCGCGCGACGCCTTTGCCCCGCTCCGGCACGCAAAGGTTAATGGCTCGCGCGCGGCCTGTGCAAAAGCATGTGCCCAACCTGTGGATTCTCGGTGGAAAACCTCCCTGCGACACAACATGTTGGGGTGAACAAACCAAGAAAATCCCGACATCGCTGATTCGTCGCCGATTCGTTCCGGCTTTGGGCCGGAACGTTAACGCCGAGGGCCGAGAAACGTACCCGAAAGATTAAGGCCCGTTAGGAAACGTCAAGAATTTCATAATCTTGGCCGAGGCCAGACGAACAACGTCGGTCGTTCATCGGCAAAGGTTAACGGCGACGCGCGACTCGCGTTCGTCCTGCATGAAACGGGCCAATCAAGCGATTCAGCATATGGTGAGACTCATCGTCAAAAAATCCACATGTAGCCATGAACAAACCATGAACTTCGGCGAGTCAGCGATTCGTCGCCGATTCGTTCCAGACTCGTTCCAACCGTTAATCGGGAGCGGATTTCGCCCCCCCACGCGACCCATGGAGACCGACGGCGGAACATTCCGCTTTCGCTTCGCGCTCGAAATCCTTATGTGTCGGCTGTCACACGCGCCATCGCCGGCGCGCCCCCGACTACGAGCGGCAGAAAGTCTATTTCCGGGCCGATGAACGTCCAGCCGAAACACCCCCAGCCGTTGATCCTTTCCGGCCGCGACGTGACGGCCGTGCTTGGACCCACCAACACCGGCAAGACCCACCTCGCCATCGAGCGCATGGTGGCGCATGAGAGCGGCGTCATCGGCCTGCCGCTCAGGCTCCTGGCGCGCGAGGTCTATGCGCGCGTCTGCGAGAAGGTCGGCGTCCACAAGGTGGCGCTGATCACCGGCGAGGAGAAGATCCAACCGGCGGGCGCCAGATATTCGGTCTGCACGGTGGAGGCGATGCCGCGCGAGACCGATGCGGCCTTCGTCGCCATCGACGAGGTGCAGCTTGCCGGCGACCTCGAGCGTGGCCACATCTTCACCGACCGTATCCTGCATCTGCGCGGCCGCCAGGAAACGCTGCTGCTCGGCGCGGCCACCATGCACGGCATCCTGCAGCGCCTCCTGAAGGGCATCTCGGTGGTGACGCGGCCCAGGCTGTCGCACCTGGCCTATGCCGGCTCGAAGAAATTGACCCGCCTGCCGCGGCGCACCGCGATCGTCGCCTTCTCAGCCGACGAGGTCTACGCCATCGCCGAGCTGATCCGCCGCCAGCAGGGCGGTGCCGCCGTCGTGCTCGGCGCGCTCTCGCCACGCACCCGCAACGCGCAGGTGGCGCTGTTCCAGTCGGGCGACGTCGACTACCTTGTCGCCACCGACGCCATCGGCATGGGGCTCAACCTCGACCTCGACCACGTCGCCTTCGCCCAGAACCGCAAGTTCGATGGCTACCAATACCGCAACCTGACCGCGGCCGAGCTCGGCCAGATCGCCGGCCGCGCCGGCCGCCACCTGCGCGACGGCACGTTCGGCGTCACCGGCCAGGTCGATCCGCTGGACGAGGAACTGGTCCAGAAGATCGAGGGCCATGACTTCGATCCGGTGAAGGTCCTGCAATGGCGCACCGCCGATTTCGATTTCTCCAGCCTCGACGCGCTGAAGCGCTCGATCGAGACCAACGCTCCGGTGGAGGGCCTGACACGCGCCCTGCCGGCGGTCGATGCGCAGGCGCTGGAGCATCTGTCGCGCGACGAGGAGATCCGCTCGCTCGCCACCGATGCCAGGCGCGTCGCGCTGCTCTGGGAAGCCTGTGCCCTGCCCGACTACCGCAAGATCGCACCGGCCCAGCATGCCGACCTGATCGCGTCGATCTACATGGACCTCGCCAGGCGCGGCCATGTCGATGAGAACTACATGGCCGAGCAGGTCCGCCGCGCCGACACGACCGATGGCGATATCGACACGCTCTCGCACCGCATCGCCCAGATTCGTACTTGGACCTTTGTCTCCAACCGGCCTGGCTGGCTGGCCGATCAGGCACACTGGCAGGAAAAGACGCGCGAAATCGAAGACAGATTGTCGGATGCGCTGCATGAGCGGTTGACGAAACGCTTCGTAGACCGCAGGACTTCCGTCCTCATGCGGCGCCTTAGAGAAAATACAATGCCTGAAGCCGAAATAAGCCCTACCGGAACCGTCCTCGTCGAAGGCCATCATGTCGGCGAGTTGCAGGGGTTCCGCTTCACCGCCGACCAGAGCGCCGGCGGCGAGGATGCCAAGGCCGTACGCACGGCTGCCCAAAAGGCGCTTGCCGCCGAGTTCGAAACGCGCGCCGAACGCTTCGGCGCCTGCGCCAATGGCGATCTCGCGCTCGGCTCCGACGGAACGCTGCGCTGGATCGGCGCGCCGATCGGCACGCTGGTTGCCGGCGATGAGCCGCTGAAGCCGCGCCTCGTGCTGCTGGCCGACGAGCAGCTCACCGGCCCGGCCCGCGACAAGGTGGCGGCGCGCGCCGAGCGCTTTGTCAATTTCCAGATCGAGTCGCTGCTGAAGCCGTTGGTCGACCTGAAGAATGCCGAGCAGCTCACCGGCATCGGTCGCGGCATCGCCTTCCAGCTCGTCGAGCATTTCGGCCTCATAAACCGCCGCGACATCACCGAGGAGATGAAGTCGCTCGACCAGGAGGGCCGCGCGGCGCTGCGCCGGCTGGGCGTGCGCTTCGGCGCCTACCACGTCTTCGTGCCGGCGCTGGTCAAGCCGGCGCCGGCCGGGCTGGTGACGCTTCTCTGGGCGCTGAAGAATGACGGCAAGGACAAGCCCGGCTTTGGCGACGTGGTGCATGCGCTGGCGTCGGGCCGCACCTCGGTGGTCATCGATCCCGCCTTCGACAACAGCTTCTACAAGCTCGCCGGCTACCGCAATCTCGGTCGCCGCGCGGTGCGCGTCGATATCCTCGAGCGGCTGGCCGACCTGATCCGCCCCGCGACCAACTGGAAGCCGGAGCTGGGCCAGCGTCCCGACGGCGCCTATGACGGCCACGCCTTCATGGTGACGCCGCCGATGATGTCGATCCTCGGCGCTACCGCCGACGACATGGAAGAGATCCTCAAAGGTCTCGGCTATCGCGCCGAGCCGAAGCCGGCAGCCGAGGTCAAGGCGCGGCTCGAGGCGCAAGACAGTGCCGCGCGCGAGGC
>NZ_RZSG01000284.1:0-6913 GCF_003997725.1 Mesorhizobium sp. M4A.F.Ca.ET.050.02.1.1 | reverse complement strand
GATCTACGTCACCTTCAATCCGAGCGAGACCGATCTCGTCGAAATCGAAGCCGCGAAGGCAGCCGGCCCGATCGCCGTCGATGTTCTGCTGCCCGGTGAGACTGAGCCCAGCCAGAAGGGCGAGCTCACCTTCATCGACAACACGATCGACCATTCGACCGGCACGATCACGGCGCGGGCGACGATCGGCAATGCGAAATTCTCGCTGCTGCCCGGCCAGTATGTGCGGGTCCGGCTGCACGTGAAGGAGCAGCCGAACACGCTGATGGTGCCGCAGGTGGCGCTGGGGTCCAGCCAGCTCGGCAAGTACCTCTATGTCGTCGGCAAGGGCAACACGGTCGACCAGAAGCTGGTCTCGCTCGGGCCGACCGACGGCGACCTGATATCCGTGACATCAGGCATTTCCGAGGGCGACCAGGTGATCACCGGCAATCTGCAGAAGATCGGACCCGGCATGCCGGTCTCGCCGCTGCCGCAACAGAAACCGGCCAGCTGATAACCCCCATCAGTCCCGGTCCCGCGGCGCCCTCGACTCCCACGTCGAGGGTGCCGTTTTGTTGAGAAGTTCCACCAGCCCGGCAATGTCGGCGCGCTCGGCCTTTTGCCGGCAGCATGAAGGCGCAATAGGGCTGGCCGAGGCGCACCGAGACGGGCGATAGCGCGATCAGGCGACCCGCTTCGAGATCGGCGCTGGCCATGATCTTCTGGCCAAGCGCAATTCCCAGCCCCAGCCTCGCGGAGGATACCGCCAGGCTGGACAGGCCGACGCGGCGGCCATGCGAGGGATCCGGCGCGCGATTGCCGCCGGAGGCGCCGAACCATTCCGCCCAGCTCGGGTTACACCGCGCACCGCGTCACCACGGTCGAGGGCGAGCGCCAGCGCATGATCGCGGTGTTCTCTACTACGAGCGGCCCGGCGCAATGTTCAGCGAGGAAGAGCGGATCAGCTTCTACGGCCGGGCGGCTTGAGCCATCGACAAAATTCCGGAATTCGTAAATTGCCCTCTTGTTGGATTGTCGACAATCTGCTTGTCTTGCAATCCCTCATCCGGAGTAGGCGCATGGCGAAGCTGGATTTCAGTCCGATCGCGGATACGACGCGGAGGGCAGAGATCGTCGCGCTGCTCAGACGCGCCATCCTGACCGGCCAGTTGGAACCAGGACAGAAGCTCAACGAGCTCAGGATCTCCGAACAGATGCGGGTGAGCCGCGCGCCGTTGCGCGAAGCGATGCGCGAATTGGTCCAGGAAGGCATCCTGAACAGCATTCCTTACGCCGGCACCTTCGTCATCGATGTCACCGCCAAGGACATCATCGACGCCTATTCGCTCAACAAGGTGCTCGACGAATTCGCCATCGAATGCACCTGGCCGCTGCGCGACCAGCGCTTCTTCCACGAACTCGACCGCCGCCACGAAGCAGTGAAGCAGGCGACGCGGGCGCTCGACACCACGCGCCAGATCGAGACTGCGCTGCAATTGCATGGCCTCATCTACGAATGGGCCGACAATTCCGTACTGCTCGAGACCTGGCAGCGCCTGACCAGCCGGCTGCAGATGTATTTCGCCCTCCACCAGCAGGCCCGCGCCGAGCCGGTACCCGCCGAGGATGTGCATGACACCTATGTGCGCCTGCTCAAAGGCAACGACATGCGCGCCGCCCAACGCCATGCGCGCGAACATATCGACCTCGATTTCGAGGAGCTTCTCGCCTATGCGCGCGGCCTCGAAAAGCGCGCATCGAAGGGCGCCTGACCAATCCCGCAGACAACGGACGACAACGTGAAGATCAAGAGTATCAAAGCCTACCATGTCGTGCAGCCCTTCGTGGACGGGCCCTACCGCATGTCGAAGGGGCGCGTCGCCGATTGCTTCGACGCGGTGATCGTCGCCATCACGTCCGACAACGGCGTGACCGGCTGGGGCGAGATGGCGCCGCTCGGCAATTTCTACTCGGCCGCGTTCCCGGCCGGCACCCGCGCCGGCGTGCCGGAAATCGCACCTCATCTCATCGGCCAGGATCCGCGCGGCCTTGCCGGCATCGGCCGGCTGATGGACACGGTGTTCAAGGGCCACCCCTACATCAAGTCGGCGCTCGACATGGCCTGCTGGGACCTCGCGGCGCGCGCCGCCGATGTGCCGCTGGTGACCATGCTCGGCGGCCGCGAGAGCGAGACGGCGGAACTCTACAGGGTCGTCACGCACGGTACGCTCGATCAAATGGCCGCGCTTGCCAGGCGCATCGTCGCCGAGGGCTACCACCGGCTGCAGGTCAAGGTGGGCGGCAATGTCCGCGACGATATCGAGCGCGTGACGGTGGTCGCTGCCGCCGTGCCGAAGGGCACGGTCATTTTCTGCGACGCCAACGCCGGCTGGACGCCTTATCAGGCGCGCCAGTTCGCCGACGCCACGCGTGGCATCGACTACACGTTCGAGCAGCCCTGCACGACGCTCGACGAGAACATGTCGGTGCGCCGCATGCTCGACAAGCCGATGGTGCTGGACGAATCCGTCACCTCGCTGGAGGAGATGCTGGAAATTCACCGCAGGGGTGCCGCCGACGGGCTGACGCTGAAGATCTCGCGACTGGGCGGCGTCACCAGGACGCGTCAGATCCGCGACGTTGCCGTCGACCTTGGCTTCATGATCACGGTCGAGGACACCGGCGGCGCCGAGATCGATACGGCTGCGATGGCGCATCTGTCGCTGTCGACGCCGGAAGAGCGCCGCCTGCACGCAATCGCCTTCCACGAATGGGTGACGGTGCGCACCGCCTCGAACAAGCCGCCGGTCACGGGAAGCCGCATGGGCATTCCCGACGGGCCCGGCCTCGGCATCGACGTGGTGCCGGATCTGCTCGGCAAACCGTTCTTCGAGATCGGCGGCTGAAGATGAATATCCGCCGCATATCGGCAACGCCGATCAACCTGCGGCTGGAAGCGCCCTATCAGTGGGTATTCGACGAGCTCGACGGCTTCTCGCCGACCATCGTCGAGGTCGAGACCGAGGATGGTCTCGTCGGCCTCGGCGAGGCGCCGACGCCTGGCGGCGGCCGCCGTCGTCAACGATGTGCTTGCGCCACGCCTCGTTGGCCGCGACGCCTTCGACATCGCAGGCGCCGAGCAAGCCTGCCTGCCCTTCTGGACCGGGGTGCAGTCGATCAACGACCGCACCCGCATCATCCTCGACGGTGAGCAGGTGGCCGATTCACGGCGCGGCGTGTTCCTGTTCGAGACCGGCCATCCGGTGCGCCACTATCTGCCGATCTCGGACAGCAGGCTCGATATGTTTGCGCCCAGCCGCTACATCTCGCGCTGCCCCTACAAGGGCATCTCCAACTATTACCATGTGACGACCAGCACCAGGCGGCACGAGAACCTCGTCTGGTACTATCCCGAGCCGGTGCACGAGGCCGAACGCATCAAGGGGCTGGTCTGCTTCCACCACGAACTGGTCGACAAGATCCTGGTCGACGGCGTCGAAATCCCGAAAGAGGCTACAGCGGCGTCCGACGGGTATTTCTGAGCGGCGAATCTTGCGTCATCCGTCGCGGGCGAAGCAACGTAGCGGGATGAAACAATCACCGCCTCGATCCTTCGCGCCCCCTCTGTCCTGCCGGACATCTCCCCCTTGGGGGGAGATTGGCAGCTTGGGCGCCCCGCTCAGTCCTGCAAGGTTGAGCATTAGCGAAGGCGCAGCGACGGCTGATCTCCCCCCTTGTGGGGAGATGTCCGGCAGGACAGAGGGCGAGGACCCGTCGACGGCGAATTGATTCCCCCCGGCAACGCCGAAATGTCGGTTGAAATATTTTTCAAATAGAAATAGGAATGTTCAAAAGATCATTTCGGCGCAGCGGCGCGCCAAGGACCGGAGGAAGCGACATGTCCCATCCGCAATTCGCAGCGGAGCTCCTGCAGCGCGCTGAAAAGCACGGGCCGATCACCATCGGCCTGGCCGGCGCCGGGCAGATGGGGACGGACATCGTCGTCCAGGTCGCGCTGATGCCGGGCATGCGCATCGGCGCCATTTCCGAGGTCCGGCCGCAGGCGGCGATCGACGCCGCTCTGCTTGCCGGCCATGACCGCGCTGACATCGTCCAGGCGCCCAACGCCGCGGCCATCGACCGCGCCATCGAGGCCGGCAAGATCGCCGTCACCGAGGATTTGCATGCGCTTGCCGCCGCCGGCCGCATCGACGTCATCATCGACGCCACCGGCAACCCCAACATCGGCACGCTGTTCGCCCTCGAAGTGATGAAGAACGGCAAGCACATCGTCATGCTCAATGTCGAGGCCGACATCACCATCGGCCGCTTCCTCAAGGATGAGGCGCGCAAGGCAGGCGTGGTCTACACCGGCGCCGCCGGCGACGAGCCCGCCTGCACGCTGGAGATCATCGGCTTCGCCAAGAGCCTCGGCTTCACAATAGTCGCCGCCGGCAAGGGCAAGAACAATCCGCTGAAGATCGACGCCATGCCGGCCGACTACGAGAAGGAGGCCAGCGAGCGCAACATGAACGCGCGCATGCTGGTCGAGTTCGTCGACGGCTCGAAGACGGCGATCGAGATGGTGGCGATCGCCAACGCCACCGGCCTGGTGCCGGACGTGCCGGGCATGCACGGCCCGACGGCGACACTCGAGGAACTGGCAGGGGTGCTCTGCCCGCGCGAGGACGGCGGCGTGCTGCACCGCAAGGGCGTGGTCGACTATTCGATCGGCAAGGGCGTGGCGCCCGGCGTCTTCTGCATCATCGAGACGAAGCATCCGCGCGTGCTGGAGCGCATGATCGACCTCAAGGTCGGCAAGGGCCCCTATTTCACGATCTTCCGCCCCTATCATCTGACCAGCCTGGAAGTGCCGCTCTCGGCGGCGCGCGCCGTGGTCTACAAGCGCGCCGACATGGAGCCGCTCGACCATCCGGTGGCGGAAGCCGTGGCGGTCGCCAAGAGCAACCTCGGCGCCGGCCAGTCGCTCGGCATGATCGGCGAGAACGACTATCGCGGCTTCGCCATGACATGGGAGGACGCGCGTGCCAGGGGCGCACTGCCGCTCGGGCTGGCCGAACGCGCCAAGGTGGTGAAGCCGGTGAAGGCCGGCGACTTCCTCACCTATGAAAACTGTGTACCCGACGATTCGATGGTGATAACCCAGATCCGCCGTCGTCTCGACCAGTCGGACGGACGGTTCGTCACCAACGCCGCCTGATATTTTCGGATCCCCGCCTGATGGACGATGTCGTAATCGGGATCGACGCCTCGACGACGGCCGTGAAGGCGATCGCTTTCGCGCGGAACGGGGCGGAACTGTTCCAGGCGCGCGAAACCTACCCGCTGTCAAACCCGGCGCCCGGCCATTTCGAACAGGACGCCGAGCACTGGTGGACGGCGCTGCTTGCCGCGGTGAAGCAGGTCGCCGGCAAGGTCGGCGGCTCGCGCGTGGCGGCGATTTCCATCGCCCACCAGCGCGAGACGTTCACCCTGATCGACGCTGCCGGCAAGCCGCTCATCCCGGCGATCCTGTGGCTGGACGAGCGCGCCCGCCCGCAAGTGGCACGGCTTTCGGCCGAGCTCGGCCGCGAGGCGATCCGCGACTGGAGCGGCAAGCCGCCGGACCCGACGCCGGCGCTCTATGCGCTTGCCTGGCTTGCCGAACACCGGCCGCAGGCGCTCGGCCAGGCGGCGGCACTCGTCGACGTGCACGGGTTCTTCGTCCACCGGCTGACCGGACGGCTGGTGACCAGCACCGCGAGCGCCGATCCGCTCGGCCTGCTCGACATCAAGACCGGTACCTGGCATCCCCGCCTGGTCGAGGCCGCCGGGCTGCGGCCGGAGCATTTGCCGGAGCTGGTCGGGCCGGGAGAAATCTGCGGCGGCCTGAGCGAAAGCGCCGCCGCTCTGACCGGCCTGCAGGCCGGCACGCCCATCATCGCCGGCGCCGGCGACGGCCAGGCGATGGGCCTCGGCATGGGCGTCTACGGTCCCGGCAAGAGCTACCTCTCGCTGGGCTCCGGCGTCGTCAGCGGCAACTATGCCGGCGCGGTCGCGACATCGGATGCGTTCCGCACGCTGGTCTCACCGACCGGCTCCGGCTTCATGCTGGAGACGGTGCTGCGCTCGGGCATGCAGCTGGTCGACTGGATCGTGCGCACCACCGGTGCACCCTCCGCCGCCATCCTGGAGAAGGCCGCGATGGAGGTGCCCGCAGGCAGCGACGGCCTGCTGGTCATGCCGTACTGGGCCGGCGTCATGAGCCCGTACTGGGATGGTGCTGCGCGCGGCGCCATTGTCGGCCTGTCGCTCGACCATGAGCCAAGACATCTCTTCCGCGCGGTGCTGGAAGGCATCGCCTTCGAGCAGGCGATCGCCACCGCTGCGATGGAGGAGCGGACCGGCAAGGCAGAGGCGATGATCGCGGCTGGCGGCGGCGCCAATTCGACGCTGCTGATGCGGATCATGGCGAACGTGCTGGAACGGCCGCTCTCGGTTTCGCCGGTCAACGAGGCGGCCGCACTCGGCGCCGCCATGCTGGCGGCATCCGCCGTCGGATGGTTCGCTTCGCCGGAAGACGCGGCAATGGCAATGGCCGCGCCACCGGCAAGGCGCGTCGACCCGGTCGATGCGCTGGTGCCCGCTTATCGCGCGCGCAAGGCAATCTACCGCGACCTCTATCATGCGACGCGTGACATCCATGCACGGCTCGGCGCGGCCTGAGCCGGGCCGCAATCTTGTGTCTGGCGCAGCCGGTGTTAGGCTGCCGCGCGCGGCGGACGATTGCTCATGATTAGAGAATTCCATCTTGCGGCCTTGCCCTGGCTTGTCGCCCTGGGGACCCTGCCGATGCCGGCACTCGCCGGCAACGCGCCGGCATTCGAGCTCAAACTCGACATCGACCGTGACGGCAAGATGGACAGGGTTG
>NZ_RZSG01000283.1:0-6978 GCF_003997725.1 Mesorhizobium sp. M4A.F.Ca.ET.050.02.1.1 | reverse complement strand
GTTCAGCACGGAAGGCTTCGTCCTCGGCACGCTGGTGCCGTTCCTGTTCGTGCTGACCGTGGTGGTCTTCGTGCACGAAATGGGCCACTACCTCATCGGCCGCTTGTGCGGCATCGGCGTCAAGGCCTTTTCGATCGGCTTCGGCCCCGAGCTCATCGGCTTCAACGACAGCCACGGCACACGCTGGAAGCTCTGCGCCATACCGCTTGGCGGCTATGTCAAATTCGTCGGCGACATGAATGCCACGTCGAGCCAGCCGAGCGCCGAGGACCTGGAGGCGCTGAGTGATTCGGAGCGCGAGGTCGCGTTCCATACCCAGCCGATCTGGAAACGCGCCGCGACAGTGGTGGCCGGGCCGCTGTTCAATTTCCTGCTGACCATAGTCGTCTTTGCCGTGCTGTTTTCCGTCTATGGCCGCCCGGTGCTGGACCCAATGGTGGCCCAGGTCACCGCTGGCAGCCCCGCCGACAAGGCAGGCATCCAGCCGGGTGACCGATTCGTCAGAGTCGACGGCAGCACGGTCGAGACCTTCGCTGACGTCCAGCGCCTCGTTCAGGGCCGCGCCGGCGATGCCATCGCCTTCACCATGCTGCGCGATGGCAAGGAGATTACGCTCACAGCGACCCCTGTGCCGATGGAACAGCAGGATGCGCTGGGCAACAAGATCAAGGTGGCCGTGATCGGCGTCGTCAACAGCACCGAACTCGGCCAGGCGCGCATTGTCACCTACAATCCCGTCGGTGCCGTGGGCGCGGCCATCGAGGAGACCGGGCACGTCATCCAGCGCACGGGGCAGTTTCTGCAGCGTTTCGTTGTCGGCCGCGAGGACAAATGCCAGCTTGGGGGACCGATCAAGATCGCCAAAATGTCGGGTCAGGCGGCGAAACTCGGCTTCGAATGGCTGGTGCAGCTTGTTGCATTCCTGTCAGTCGGAATAGGAATTCTCAATCTTCTGCCGATTCCCCCCCTCGACGGCGGCCACCTCTTGTTCTACGGCGTGGAGGCCGTCTTCCGTCGGCCGGTATCGGAGCGGATGATGGAAATGGCCTACCGGACCGGACTGCTTCTGGTGTTGGGCTTTATGGGCTTCGTGTTCTGGAACGATCTGTTTGGGTGCTGAAATCATGAAGAAATTTGGCTTCGGCAGCCGCAATGTTGAGACGCCGTTTACCATGCACAGGGGTAGGCGTGACGCGAAAGCCACGCACCAGGGTTAAGTAATTACAAATTAACCAGAAGCCTTGCGTGTAGGGAAAATCCGGTTAATACGGTAGGGGAAAATTACCGCACGTCCGGTTTTCTCGCCGTGGGGACTACGAGAAAAGGTACAAAAGCCCGATGAAGGCAGCATCCAAGTTTATGAGCGCCGCGTCCGCGGTGGCTTTGTCCGCCGCTCTGGTTGTGCCAGGCGCGCTCGCAGTGCAGTTTGTTGCCACATCGGTAGCCGAAGCCGCAGTCGTCTCGAGAGTGGAGGTCAGCGGCAACCAGCGCGTCGATGCCGACACCATCCGCAACTACATCACGATCAAGCCTGGCAAGGCGTTCTCCAGCTCCGATATCGATGATGCGGTCAAGGCGCTGTTCGGCACCGGCCTGTTCTCGGATGTGCAGATCAACCAGGTCGGCTCGACCCTCGTCGTCAAGGTTTCCGAATACAAGGTCGTGAATCAGGTCCTGTTCCAGGGCAACAAAAAGCTCAAGGACAACGCTCTGCAAGCCGCGGTCCAGCTCAAGCCGCGCGCGACCTTCTCGCAGCAGACGCTTGATTCCGACGTCGAGGCGGTCAAGGCCGCCTACCGGCGCATCGGTCGCGACGATGCGGCGGTGACCACGCAAATCATGGAACTCGGCGACAACCGCGTGAATGTCGTCTTCAACATCAACGAAGGTGGCCGCACCCAGATCGCCGCGATCAATTTCGTCGGCAACAGTGCCTATTCCAGCCGCCGTCTGTCCGACGTGATCAACACCAAGCGTTCGTCCTGGCTCTCCTTCGTGCTGCGCGACGACGTCTATGACGAGGACAAGCTGCGCGCCGATCAGGAGTTGCTGCGCCGCTTCTACTACAATCACGGCTATGCCGATTTCCAGGTGGTCTCGGCGGTCGGCGAGCTCGATGACACCACCAACAAATACACTGTCACCATCACCGTGCAGGAAGGCGACCGTTACACCTTCGGCGACGTCAGCGTCGAAAGCACGATTCCCGAAGTCGACTCCAAGTCGCTGGAATCCGTGATCGAGACCCATAAGGGTGACGTTTACAACGCCAAGGATGTCGAGGATTCCATCATCGCGCTGACCGAGAAGGTCGCCGGCTCCGGCTATGCCTTCGCCCAGGTGACACCACGCGGCGATCGCAACTTCGAGAACCACACCATTTCGGTGGTCTACACAATCGACCAGGGCACCAAGGCCTATATCGAGCGTATCGAAATCCGAGGCAACGACCGCACGCGCGACTATGTCATTCGCCGCGAGTTCGATGTCAGCGAAGGCGACGCCTTCAACCAGGTGCTTATCCAGCGCGCGAAGAAGCGCCTGGAAGCGCTCAATTACTTTGAGAAAGTCGACATCTCGACCGTGCCGGGTTCGCAGCCCGATCAGGTCGTGCTGGTGGTTGACGTGGTCGAGAAGTCGACCGGCGAATTCTCGATCGGCGCCGGCTATTCGACCGGTGGCGACACGCCTGGTCCGTCGGTCGAAGGCTCGATCACGGAGCGCAACTTCCTCGGTCGTGGCCAGTACATCAAGCTGGCGGCGGGCGGCGGCAAGAATTCGCGCGACTACAGCATTTCCTTCACCGAGCCTTACTTCCTCGGGCGCCGCATTGCCGCCGGCTTCGATGTCTTCCAGCAGACGCGCAATTACACCCACTACGACAGCGAGACGCTGGGCGCCACAGTGCGCTTCGGCCTGCCGATCACCGACAGCATTTCCACCCAGCTGGCGTACAACATCGCGCAGGAGAAATACAAATACGATGACTGCGACGACAACGACGATGGCACTCAGGGCGATTGTGATCTTTCACAGGCCATCAAGGACGGCATCGCTGAAAGCCCCTGGCTGAAATCCTCGGTCAGCTTGGGTCTGGTGTACAACACCATCGACGACATGAAGAACCCGCATGAGGGTATTTACATCAACGGCACGACCGAAGTCGCCGGTCTCGGCGGCGACGCCAAGTGGGTGAAGCTGACCGGGCGGGCGAGCGTCTATCAGACCTTGTCCGAGCAGCTCGATCTGGTCGGTCTTGTGTCCGCCGGCGCTGGCCACATCGCAGGGTTTGGCGATGATGGGCTGCGCATTTTTGATCAGTTCCAGAGCAACGATCGCATGATCCGTGGCTTTGAGTATGGCGGTATCGGCCCGGCGGACGTCGCTACGGGGGATCACCTGGGCGGCACGACCTACTTCAATGCGTCGGCTGAAGCACAGTTCCCGCTGCCGGTCATTCCGGAAAGCTTCGGCCTGCGCGGTGCTGTTTTCGCGGATGCCGCCACTTTGTACGGCAGCAAGGTGACCACCGTCACTCAGACCTCAACCGACATGAAGCTGCGCGCCTCGGTCGGTATCGGCTTGATGTGGGCGTCGCCGTTCGGCCCGATCCGCATCGACTACGCGGTCCCGGTCAAGAAGGAACCGACCGACGACGTGCAGGAATTCAACTTCGGCATAGCGACCCGTTTCTGATCCGCGGGTAACAATGCTTCCGGGCCGCCATGCGGTCCGGAAGAGCGTGATCCGACCTAGCTGGATATTGCTTCTGGAATGACCGATCCGGTGTTCTTCGCGCCATCACGCCGGTATACGGCCGGCGAAGTCGCGAATCTGACCGGCGCTCAGCTTGTCGATTCTGCCCAGTCGCATGTCTCCATCGAAGCCCTAGCACCTGCCAACGAGGGTGGCGAGAACGCGCTCGTCTTCGTCGACGGTAGGCGCAATTTTGCCCTCATGCCGTTGTTGAAGGCCGCGGCGGTTCTTTGCCCGGCCGAATTCGCCAGCAAGGCGCCGGCGGGCATAGCGGTGCTTACCCATCCGCGCCCGCAGCAGGCATTCGCGCTGGTCGGGCGCCTTCTGTTCCCGCAGGCGGCCACACCCGGGCCAATGACCGGCGAAACCGGAATCTCGCCGCATGCCCATGTCGACCCCTCGGCGCATGTCGAGGCCGGCGCGATCGTCGAGGCCGGCGCGGTCATCGGTCCGCGCGTTTCGGTCGGCAACGGCACCATCATCGCTCCGCATGCGGTGATCGGCCATTCCTCCCAGATCGGCCGTGACGGCTATATCGGCCCGGGTGCCAGCGTGCAGTACGCGCTGATCGGCAACCGCGTCATCATCCATGGCGGCGCCAGGATCGGCCAGGACGGCTTCGGCTTCGTGGCCGGCGCCAAGGGCCCGGAGCGCGTGCCGCAGATCGGTCGCGTCATCATCCAAGACGACGTCGAGATCGGCTCCAATTCGACCGTCGATCGCGGCGCGATGTCCGACACCATCATCGGCCAGGGCACCAAGATCGACAATCTGGTGCAGATCGCCCACAATGTTCGTATCGGTCGCAATTGCATTATAGCGGGGCTTTCGGGTATTTCCGGTTCGGTCGTCGTCGGCGATGGTGTCACCATGGGTGGCGGCGTCGGCCTAGCCGATCATTTGACCATAGGGCCTGGGGCCAAGCTTGCAGCGAGAAGCGGATTCATGAGCAACGTCCCGGCGGGCGAGATCTGGGGAGGCTATCCGGCGCAGCCGATGGCCGAGGCCATGCGTGAAATCGCCATGCTGCGCAAGCTGGCCAGGACCCGCAAACAAGGCGATGGGAATGGCTGATATGGTGGCGACGCTTGAGGCGGTCGACATAATGGGGCTTATGAAGCTCCTGCCGCACCGCTATCCGTTCCTGCTGATCGACCGCATCGTCGACATCGATGGCGACGAGTCCGCCGTCGGCATCAAGAACGTGACCATCAACGAGCCGCATTTCCAGGGCCATTTCCCGCAGCAGCCAGTGATGCCCGGCGTGCTGATCATCGAGGCCATGGCGCAGACCGCCGGCGCGATCTGCATCCGCAGCCTCAACACGGAAAAGCCATCGCTGGTCTATTTCATGACCATCGACAATGCGAAGTTTCGCAAGCCGGTCGTTCCCGGCGACCAGCTCAGGATTCACGTCAAGAAGATCAAGAAGCGCGGCAACCTGCTCAAATTCGCCTGCGAAGCGATGGTCGATGGAGCAAAAGCTGCGGAAGCCGAGGTTTCGGCTATGATGGTCACCGGCTGACGGTTCAAAATGCTCATGAAAGTCCAGACTGAAATCCACCCTTCCTCGGTCGTCG
Source organism: Mesorhizobium sp. M4A.F.Ca.ET.050.02.1.1 (assembly GCF_003997725.1). Taxonomy (NCBI): domain Bacteria; kingdom Pseudomonadati; phylum Pseudomonadota; class Alphaproteobacteria; order Hyphomicrobiales; family Phyllobacteriaceae; genus Mesorhizobium; species Mesorhizobium sp. M4A.F.Ca.ET.050.02.1.1. The sequence continues at coordinate 1,642 of NZ_RZSG01000283.1, read as the reverse complement.
AAGAAGGGGCCCAGCTCGGCGAAGGCGTTCGCATCGGACCCTTCTGCCACGTCGGCCCCGATGCCGTCATCGGCGACCGGGTCGAGCTTGTCGGCCATGTCTCGGTGATGGGCGCGACCACCATCGGCGCCGCCACCAAGGTCTATCCGATGGCCATACTCGGCGCGCCGCCGCAGAACACCAAGCACAAGGGTGGCCGCACGACGCTGGTGATCGGCGAGAACTGCACGATCCGCGAAGGCGTGACCATGCATCTCGGCACCGATTCCAGCCGCGGCGAGACGACGGTGGGTGACAATGGCAATTTCCTCGCCTATGCCCACATTGCCCATGACTGCGTCGTCGGCAAGAACGCCACCTTCGCCAACGGCGCGACGTTGGGCGGCCACTGCGAGATCGGTGACAACGTCTATGTTGGCGGCCTCACCGCCGTTCACCAGTTCGTCCGCATCGGCAACAACGCCTTCATCGGCGGCTGCTCTGCGGTCGTCGGCGACGTCATTCCCTATGCGATCGCCGCCGGCAACCGCGCCAGCCTTCGCGGCCTCAACATCGTCGGCCTGAAGCGTTCCGGCCTGCCGCGCGCCGAGATCCACCTGTTGCGCAAGGCCTACAGGACGATCTTCGACCGCTCCCGAACCGTCGGCGAGAACATAGAGTTCGCCAAGGCGGAATTCGCTTCCTCGCCGACGGCCATGAAAATCATCGATTTCATCGCCAATCGCGGCAAGCGGCACTATGCCGTCCCGTCGCTCAAGGGCGGCGACGGCGACGATGCCGACGATGAAGGCTGAGGCTGCCGGAGCCAAGTTGGACCTCGCGCCGGGCTCAAGGGTGGGCATCATCGCCGGCGGCGGCAGCCTGCCGGTGGAAGTCGCGGCCAGCCTCGCAAGGCAGGGACATCCGCCCGTCATCATCGCGGCCGAAGGCGAGGTCGACCGCAAGCAGGACCTCGCCGGCTACGAGACAGAGCAGCTCGCGCTCGAATCGTTCGGCTCGCTGGTGCCTTTGCTCAGGCGCAAGCGAATCAGCCACCTCGTGCTGGCCGGCGAGATCAGGCGCAGGCCGAAATTGACCGCCATGCGGCCGAGCCTCGGCCTGCTGGCTGCCGTGCCTACAGTGGTGATGGGGCTGGCGCGCGGTGACGACGGCTTGCTGAGGATGCTGACGCGTTTTCTGGAAAAGCGCGGCATCAAGGTCGTTGGCGCGCATGAGATCGTGCCCGAACTGCTTGCGAGCGATGGCTCGCTGACCACGGCCAAGCCGGGCAAATCCGACTGGCGCGACATCGAGGCCGCCAGGGTCGCGGCAAAGGCGATCGGTGCTCTCGATATCGGGCAAGCCGCGGTCGCAATCGGCGGCAGGGCGATCGCGCTGGAGGGCATCGAGGGCACTAACGGGCTGCTCGAGCGGACCAGACAATTGCGCGACCATGGCAGGCTCGCCGGCAAGACGCGCGGCGTTCTGGTCAAATGCGCCAAGCCTGGTCAGGAACTGCGCGCCGATCTGCCGTCCATCGGCCCGCGGACGGTCGAGGCCGCATATGAAGCGGGACTGGCGGGGATTGCGGTTGAGGCCGGCCGCTCGCTGATCCTTGAAGCTCCCGACACCATCGCGCGCGCCAATGCGCTCGGCCTGTTCA
>NZ_RZSG01000282.1:0-6980 GCF_003997725.1 Mesorhizobium sp. M4A.F.Ca.ET.050.02.1.1 | reverse complement strand
CCCCCGCCCTTGGCCGCCGGGCCGCTGGAAATCGGCTTGGCAACGCTGCGGCGGAAGTACTAGGAGGGAGGCCTTTCCCATGCGCACGGCGGCACTGCGGCTTCGCTCGATCCGACAAGTCCTGTTGCCGCTGATGGGGTTTACCGACTGGCACGAAGGAACCGGCGTGGACGGCAGGCCCATTTGGAAGCACTACATAGCCAGAACGGACTCATGGGAGTCACGTCCGATGACACCCAAAGAGGAAGCCGAGGCCTTCTGGTGGTGTCACCCACCGTATTGAGCGCAAAGTGGCTTCTAGCGCTTCTTCGGCTGCCGTCCCGGTCAGTTCCCTCACCCTGCGAATTACCAGGGCGATAGAGACTCTCTTGTGAATGGCGGTTTCGAGAGCGGGCATGCAGGACCGGCCGGCAACAAACCTGCTACCCGCTTCAGCCGGAATCAATCGATCAGATGGCGCCTTCCTGCACCTGCCGGGACCGCGCAGTCCGGTCAGGTGCGGATGGATGCCGCACCTTTCATGCCAGCACGCCGCAAAGCGGAAGGTGCTTTGCCGCCTCGTCGGCTTCCATCCGCACTATGGTGTGCGTCAGGCCGCCATGCTCATCGATCCATTGCCGCACCCAGTCAGGATATTGCGATATAAGGTAATTGGCGGCGACCGCGTTCTGCCGAGCGCCGACGCCGTAGGGCAGATGGAAGCCGAAGGATGCCTGAGGGGTCACGCAAAGCTGCTCGACGGGCAGCGACAGATAGAGCGTGCAGGCGCTGTCACACGCCCCCTCGAGGCTCACCGGCTCGTCGGCGGCGCGCAATTGGGCAATGTGCAGGGCGAAGCTCACGATCTGGCCACCGTGATTGTCGCCGACCGTCTCGGCCTTCGCGGGCAGCGCCGCCAGAATGGCGGCGAGCCCAATCGCCGTGGTCTTCAACGCCCATCCAAGCTTTGTCGGCAGCAGATCGATTTTCATCCTGTGTTCTCGTTCTCGCGTTTGTCTCGCGGGCGGCTACGCTAGCATCAAGATGGTTAACATTAGGCAGCGCTCATCAATCTTCCGATCGGCCTGTTACACTCGCGCGAGCACGGTACCCCTAGAGGGGGCGCTCTACGGCGAAGGAGACGCCAGGAAGCGCGCCACGACCGGCGACTGTTCTGTGCAATTGAAGAACGAGCGCCCGTCCCGGCTCTTGGAGTATCGGCCGATCCTGGCATGGGCCGGAATTTTGTCTGGGTCGGCCTTCAAGCCGAGCAGAATACGCAGTTTCTTGAAAGCCATCTATGGAGAGCCCCACCCCGACACTCACGTTGGAATCCGGGCTCCCGATTTGTAAAGGGTGGATTTTGGGTTTTGAACATGCGCGAGCATGAAATCGCTGGCCGCCAGCGCGCGGCTGTCACGACCGAAACTGACGTCGAGACTGGTTGCGCTTCCGTTTGGTCCGGCGCCGTACCGCCTTCGCTAGCGGCGGCCGAGCCAACCGTCACCCAACTTCCCGCAGGATGAAATCGTGCAGCATCTTGGCGGCCGGAGAGAGCACGCGGTTCTTCACCGTGATCAGGCTGTAGGGCCGGACCTCGATGTCGAACTCGGTCTGGACGACATCGATGGCGCCGGCCAGCCCGTCGGGATTCTGGATGAATTTCGCCACCTGCACCGACACCGGCGCGATAGCATCGGACTGCGCCACCATGACCAGGGTGAGCAGCAGCGAGCTGGTGTTGAGGATGCGATCCGGGAGCGCGATGTTGCGGTTGAGGAAATTGCTCTCCATCGCCTGGCGCAGCGGCGAGCCGCCGGACTGGAAGACCCAGTCATAGGCGGCGGTCTCCTCCAGCCGCACCGCCTTGCCGTTGCTCAGCGGGTGGCCTCGGCGCACGATCAGGCAGGCCTTCTCGACGCCGATGACGCGCGATTCGAACAGACGCGGATTGAGATCGTCGGGAATGCGCGCGATGATGAAATCGTGGCGCGACGCAATCAGCTCGCGTGCCAGCACGTTCGAGGTCTCGACCTGCATGGTGATCTCGATGCGCGGATAGAGGCGGCGGATCTCGCGGATCGCCGGCACCGCCAGTTCGATCGCCGGCGCCGTCACTGCGCCCAGGAATACCGAGCCACCCTTGCCCGCCTTGAGCTCAGAGATCTCGCGGTCGGCCTCGCGCATCTCGAGCAGGATCGAGCGCGCGCGCCTGGCCAGCGCCCTGCCGTAGGGCGTCAGCGTGATGCCGCGCGGCAGCCGCTCGCAGAGCTTCACGTCGAGCACCGCCTCCATTTCCGAAATCATGCGCGAGGCGGCGGGCTGCGATATGTTCATCACCTGGGCCGCGGCGCTTACCCGGCCGTGATCGTCAAGGGCTGCGATCATGCGCATATGGCGCAGGCTGAGCCCGCTGCGCAGAAGCGTTTCGCCATCTCCAGGCAGCTCGTCGTATCCACCTGAAATACCAACAGGATTGCCCAATGCCGCCATGCTTTGTCTTCGCTCCCGCAACGCATTCGTCGGCTTTTGATATATACCAGTTTCGGTATAGCAACCATCAGAGATCGCATTTGACAGTTATGTCAAAGGGACACACCCTTCGCGCGTCCCGTGGCATGACGGTCGATGACGAGGGAGATCGTGTCGACTGAAATCAGCGCCGCGGGGCCGATTGGGAGGATACCGGAGATCGATAGACGACAGCGGCGCATCTCGCGCTTCTGCTCGCCTGCGCGGCCCGCGAAGCCCCGAGGTGTCGCGTCCATCAACCAGGGAGAGTTACTGTGAAAATCATCAAGACACTGGCCGCCGTGGCGGCCCTTGGCATCGCGGCCATGACGCTGCCGGCGCATGCAGGCGAAGGCCTTGTCGGCGTGCTGATGCCGACAAAGACCTCGCAGCGCTGGATCAATGACGGCGACGCCGTCAAGTCGCAGCTCGAGGCTCTCGGCTACACCGTCGACCTGCAGTACGCGCAGGACGACATCCCGAACCAGCTCAGCCAGCTGGAAAACGAAATCACCAAGGGCCCGAAGGCGCTGATCATCGCCTCGATCGACGGCACCACGATGGCCGACGCGCTGCAGAAGGCCAACGACGCGGGCGTCGTCGTCGTCGCCTATGACCGCCTGATCAAGAAGACCCCGAACGTCGACTACTACACCACCTTCGACAATTTCGGCGTCGGCGTGATCCAGGCGAACTCCCTGGTCAAGGGCCTCAAGGAGCGCTTCCCGAACACCAAGCCGTGGAACGTCGAACTGTTCGGCGGCTCGCCGGACGACAACAACGCCTTCTTCTTCTACAATGGCGCGATCTCCGTCCTGCAGCCGCTGATCGACGACGGCTCGATCAAGATCAAGTCCGGCCAGACCGGCATGGACAAGGTCGGCACGCTGCGCTGGCTCGCCGCCACCGCCCAGGCGCGCATGGACAACCTGCTCTCGGCCAACTACTCGGACGGCAGCCGCGTCGATGGCGTTCTGTCGCCCTATGACGGCCTGTCGCGCGGCATCACCGCCTCGCTGCGCGCCGTCGGTTACGGTACCGACGCACAGCCCTGGCCGATCGTGACCGGTCAGGACGCCGAGACCGCCTCGGTGAAGCTGATCATCTCGGGCGAGCAGTACTCGACGGTGTTCAAGGACACCCGCGAACTGGCCAAGGCCACCGTGCAGCTGGTCGACAAGGTGCTCTCCGGCGGCAAGCCCGACGGCCTCGACGAAAAGACCTACAACAACGACGTCAAGGTCGTCCCCTCGATCCTGTTGACGCCGCATGAGGTCGACAAGTCGAACTACCAGGCGCAGGTCGTCGACTCCGGCTACATCAAGGCCGACGAGCTGAAGTAATCCGGCTTCAAAGGGAGGGGTCCTGCGCGACGCAGGGCCCCTTTTCGTTCAGAAGCGACCCCGGTATTGTTTTTTGCCGGCTTCTGCAGCGCCATGCACCGTCGCGGCGCGGACCAGACTGCAGTATGTTGATTTCGCGCATGACGCTTTCCGAAACCGGAAGGCATGCGCCAGGGAGCGGAATTCCTAATGACCTCGACGATTTTGGAGATGCGCGACATCACCAAGACGTTCCCCGGCGTGAAGGCGCTGTCGAACGTCAACCTCAGCGTCGAGGAAGGCGAGATTCACGCCGTCGTCGGCGAGAACGGCGCCGGCAAATCGACGCTGATGAAGGTGCTGTCAGGGGTCTATCCGTCCGGCACCTATGAGGGACAGATCGTCTTTCGCGGCCAGGAATGCCACTTCAAGGGCATCCATGACAGCGAGCATATCGGCATCGTCATCATCCACCAGGAGCTCGCCCTGGTGCCGATGCTGTCGATCGCGGAAAACATCTTCCTCGGCAACGAGCACGCGACCTATGGCGTCATCGACTGGAACGCCAACGAGAAGCGCACCGCCGCATTGCTGAAGAAAGTCGGGCTCAAGGAAGACCCCAAGACGCTGATCACCAATATCGGCGTCGGCAAGCAGCAGCTGGTCGAGATCGCCAAGGCGCTGAGCAAGGAAGTGAAGCTGCTGATCCTCGACGAACCGACGGCTTCGCTCAGCGAAAAGGACAGCCAGGCGCTGCTCGACCTTCTGCTCGAGTTCAAGCGGCAGGGCATGACCTCGATCCTGATCTCGCACAAGCTGAACGAGGTGAACCGGGTCGCCGACAAGGTCACGGTGATCCGCGACGGACGCACCATCGAGACCTTGCCCAGGGAAGACATCAGCGAAGACCGCATCATCACCTCGATGGTCGGCCGCTCGCTCGACGACCGCTATCCGCCGCGCGAGCCGCAGATCGGCGAGGTCGTCTTCGAGGTCAAGGACTGGTCGGTCTACCATCCGATCCACGCCGACCGGCAGGTGATCAAGAACGTCAACCTCAATGTGCGCAAGGGCGAGGTGGTTGGCATCGCCGGGCTGATGGGCGCCGGCCGGACCGAATTCGCGATGAGCCTGTTCGGCCGTTCCTATGGCCGGCACATCACCGGCGAGGTTTTGCTCGAAGGCAAGCCGATCGACCTTTCGTCGGTGAGCAAGGCGGTGGAGAACCGCATCGCCTATGTCACCGAGGACCGCAAGACCTACGGCCTCAACCTCATCGACCATATCAAGCACAATGTGACTTTGGCCAATTTGGGCGGTGTTTCGAGCCGCGGCGTCATCGACGACATGCGCGAAATGAGCGTGGCCAACGACTATCGCAAGAAGACGAACATCCGCGCGTCCAGCGTTTATCAGCTGACCGGCAATCTTTCTGGCGGCAACCAGCAGAAGGTGGTGCTGTCGAAATGGCTGTTCGCCGACCCGGAACTGCTGATCCTCGACGAGCCGACGCGCGGCATCGATGTCGGCGCCAAGTACGAAATCTATACGATCATCGCCCGTCTCGCCGCCGAGGGCAAAGCGATCATCGTCATCTCGTCGGAAATGCCGGAGCTGCTCGGCATCACCGACCGCATCTATGTCATGAACGAAGGGCGCATGGTCGGCGAAATGGCGGCAAGCGACGCCAGCCAGGAAAAAATCATGCGCGCCATCGTTCGCGGAGAAGGAAAAAAAGCATCATGAGCACAGAAAGCGCTCCCGCGCCGCAAAGCGGCGCAGCCGAAGACGTCAAGCAGGGTCCGCGCGTCGCCGTCTCGGCGCTGACGACGAACCTGCGCGAATACGGCCTGATCATCGCGCTGATCGTCATCATGCTGTTCTTCCAGTACACGACATCAGGAACGCTGTTCAAACCGGTCAATCTCAGCAACCTGGTGCAGCAGAACTCGTTCATTATCGTGATGGCGCTGGGCATGCTGCTGGTGATCGTATCCGGCCATATCGACCTCAGCGTCGGTTCAGTGGCGGGCTTCATCGGGGCGCTGGCGGCGATGATGATGGTCATCTGGCCGCTCGGGATATTAAGCAATCCGCTGGTGGTCTCGATCGTGTGCCTGATCGTGGGCGCCCTCATCGGCGCGGCTCAAGGCTACTGGATCGCCTATCACCGGATACCGAGCTTCATCGTGACGCTGGCGGGCATGCTGATCTTTCGAGGCATCTGCCAGGCCCTGCTGGGCGGCGGCTCCTCGGTCGGCCCGCTTCCAGACAGTTTCAAGGCGCTAAGCTCGGGCTTCATTCCGGACGTGATCGGGCCGCTGACGCTGATCCCGCCGACGGTGAATGCCGCCGGCAAGACCATCCTCGGCAGCGGGCTTACGCTGCACATGACGACGATCGTGCTCGGACTGATCGCGGTGCTCGCCTATGCCTATTTCGGGCTGCGGGCCCGCCGCAAGCGTGAGCGTCATGGCTATGAGGCCGAGCCTTTCCCGCTGTTCGTCATCAAGACGCTGGTCGGCAGCGCGTTGGCGCTGTTCCTGGTCTTCCAGTTCGCGAGCTACAGGGGCCTGCCGGTTGTGCTGCTGGTGATGGGCGTGCTGATCTCGCTGTTCGTCTTCGTCACCAAGCGCATGACAATCGGCCGCCGCATCTATGCCATGGGCGGCAACGCCAAGGCGGCGCAACTGTCGGGCATCAACACCGAACGGCTGACGCTGATGGTGTTCATCAACATGGGCGTGCTGTCGGCGCTCGGCGGCCTGATCATCGCGGCGCGCCTCGGCCAGGCCGTGCCGGCGGCCGGCCTCGGCAGCGAGCTCGACGTCATCGCGGCCGTGTTCATCGGCGGCGCCTCGGCGATGGGCGGTGTCGGGCAGGTCATCGGTGCGGTGGTCGGCGGCTTCATCATGGGTGTGATGAACAACGGCATGTCGATCATGGGCGTCAACGTCGACTGGCAGCAGGTGGTCAAGGGCCTGGTGCTGCTCGGCGCGGTGATCTTCGACGTCTACAACAAGAACAAGGCCTGACGGCAGCAATTCCAGGAAAGCTGCATAGCGGTTTTCCGTCCGGAATTGCGCAGAGACAATATATTGGGAGCGGCCGGCTGCTCGAAGCTGAACCGCACCAGCCGAGGAAAGCAGGAGGCATACGGGTCCAGAT
>NZ_RZSG01000281.1:0-7006 GCF_003997725.1 Mesorhizobium sp. M4A.F.Ca.ET.050.02.1.1 | reverse complement strand
CCCTTGCCGATGCCGCGCGCGCTGCCGACGATCAGCGCGACCCTGTCCCGTAGCCGGTCGGTCATGCCAGCCTCTGCCGGATGGTCTGCTTGAAGGCGTCGAGCAGCACCGCAGCCAGCACCAGCAGGCCGTGGATCACCTGGGTGAAATTGGCCGGCAGGCCCATCAGGTTGATCGCCGTGTTGATGGCCGAGAGCAAGAGCACGCCGGCATAGACGCCGGGCAGGGTGCCGACGCCGCCCTTCAGGCTGACGCCGCCGATGACGACGGCGGCGAAGGCGTTGAACAAAAGCCCGACGCCGAGATTGGCGGTGGCGCCGGGGGTGCGGATGGCCAGCAGCCAGCCGGCGAGACCGGCGATGGCGCCGGCAAGCACGAAGGCGATGATCAAATTGCGGTTGACGCGGATGCCGGCGCGGAAGGTGGCCGTCTCGTTGCCGCCGATCATCACCAGGTGCCGGCCGAACGGCGTCTTGGCCATGATCAGCGAGAAGACGACGAAACAGGCGATGGCGATCCAGGCGGTGAGCGGCAGGCCGATCAGGCGCTGGATGCCGAACCAGCGGATCGCCGGCGCCAGGTCCTGTGCCGAGCGGCCACCGGAAACGACGAGCACCAGGCCGCGCACCCAGATGTAGGAGGCCAGCGTGATGATGAAGGCGCTCATCTTCAGCCTGACGATCAGGAAGCCGTTGAAGACGCCGATGATGCCGCCGACGAGGACGGCGAGCAGCAGCGAAACCGGGACCATCAGCCATTGCGGGTGCAGTTGCACGCCGAGGCCGATGCCCGACGAGCAGAACAAGATGCCGACCGCCATGGCGCTGAGCGCGGCGACCGATTCGACCGATAGGTCCATGTGGCCGGCGATGATGACCAGCGCCAGGCCGATCGACATCACGCCCAGCACGCTGGAGGCCTCGATGATGTTGGCGAAGATGCCGAGCTGGAAGTAGTTCGGAATGAGCAGGGAAAACACCACCAGCACGAAGACCAGCATGAACCAGACGAGATTGTCGAGAATGAGCTCGAGAGCATGGCGGGTGCGGGGGTTCATGAGCTGATCCGGTTGGCGCGCGTGTCTGACAATGTTGCGGCTTCGCGCGTTTCGACGCGCGCGGCGCTTTTGAGGGGCGCTCCGGGCCGGGTAGCCCGGAGCGGTCCTGGTGGTTACTCGACCGGTTTTACGGTTTCGGTCGGCGGCTTCTGGTTGCCCCAGAAGGCCGGATTGTCGACGTTCTCCTTGGTGATGGCGGCGCCGGGGATCTTGATGTTCGGGCCCCAGGCTTCCTTGGTCACCGTCGACTTCAGGCCAAGCACCTCATATTCGCCGGGCTTGATCTCTTCCTTCTTGACGATCTTGTCCATGAACATGGCGATAGCCGCGGCCTGGGCGTAGAGCGGCTGTTCGACTTCGACGTTGAGCCAGCCCTTGCGGATCAGGTCGAGACCGACCGGTGCGCCGTTCGAGCTCATCATCATGACGTCGCCGGGCTTCTTGCCGGCAGCCTCGAGCGAGGCGACGCCGGCGACCGAGAGATGCGCGGCATGGCTGAAGATCAGGTCGATGTCGGGATTGGCGAGCATCTGGTCGGCAACGATGGTGCCGGCGTTGCTGGCTTCCCACTGCATGGCCGGAAGCGAGATGATCTTGACGTCCGGGAACGCCTTCATCTTCTCCTCGAACCCCTTCTGGATGTCGAGCGTGTAGGGATCGCCGGGGTCGCCGAGCACCTGCAGGATCTTGCCCTTCACCGCGCCGTTCTTCGCCTTCAGGAGCTTCTCGGCCTGGTCGGCGGCGACGTAGCCGATCTCGACCGTGCCGGCGACCGAGGTGAAGTCAGACGGGGTGGAGGTGATCTGGCGGTCGAATTCGACCACCGGAATGCCGGCGGCGCGGGCCGCTTCGACGGACGGCTTCAGCGCGTTGAAGTCAACCGCCGCAAGGACGATCGCGGCGGGCTTCAGCGCGATGACGTCGTTCATCTGCGATTGCTGCGCGTCGGTCTTGTTGTCGGCGTTCAGCGATTTGAAGTCGTAGCCGACCTGCTTGAGGAACAGTTCCAGCGCGGTCACCGAACCGGTCTGGAACTCATCGAGCAATGTCGGCACCAGATAATAGACGGTGCCCTTGGACTGGGCGAATGCCGGCGTGAGCGTGGCAATGGCCAGTGCCAGGAAACCGAAGACGGAAAGAAGTATTCTCTTCATGTCGTTCGCTCCTCTTGCGCCGGACCCCTCATTTGTCCCTCAGCTCGCCGGTCCGGCACCGGCCAGCGTCTCTCCGGTGATCATGTTGATCACCGCGTCGGGACTTGTCTTGTTGCGTGCGACATCGCCCGCCACGACGCCTTGCCGGATCACCACGATCCGGTCGGCGACCTGGAAGGCCTGCTGCATGATATGAGTGATGATGACGACGCCGATGCCCTGGTTCGCCACCTGGCGGATCATGTCGAGACCGCGTCGCGTCTGCTCGACGCCAAGGGCGGCGAACGGCTCGTCGAGCAGCACCAGCTTGCCGCCCCAGTGCACGAAGCGGTTGAGTTCGATCGCTTGCCGCTGCCCACCCGACAGGTGCTCGACATTGGTGCGCAGCGACGGGATGCGGGTGCCGGCATTGGCGAGCGCCTTGGCGACCACGGCCTCCATGGCGCGCTCGTCGAGGACGGGGACGCCGAGCACCTTGCGGGTGATCTCGCGGCCCATGAAGAAATTCGCCACCACGTCGACATTGGTGCAGAGCGACAGGTCCTGGTAGACGGTCTCGATGCCCGCCGCCTTGGCCTCGGCCGGAGATTTGGCAAGGAAGTCCTTGCCTTCGAATAGCATGCGGCCGGAGGTCGGCTCCAGCCCGCCGGCGATGATCTTGACCAGCGTCGACTTGCCGGCGCCGTTGTCACCCAGAAGCGCCACCACCTCGCCGCGCCCGATCGAAAAGCTGATGCCTTTCAGCGCCTGGATCGCGCCGTAGTTCTTGGTGACGTTGTCGAGGACCAGCAGGGGTTCGCTCATGCCGCGATGTCTCCGCCTTTCAGGAGGTCGCCGCCGCGCTGCCGCTTGGCGGTGAAGATCTGGCCGAAGCGCGGCGACAGCACCCCGGAAACGGCAAGTGCGGCCGCGCCGCGCAGCACCGCATGCTGGCCGCCGCGCGCCACGACGATGCGCGGCGTGGCGCGGTCCTTGCGGGCCGAGACCGAATTGGGCAGCTCCGCCGCTCCCGCCAACCGTTCGAGCAGCGCCGGCGGCGCCAGCCCGCCGAGGACCACCGTCTCGGGGTCGAACAGGTTCTCGATGATGGTGATGGCGTTGCGGAAAACCGGACCGATCTCGATTACCCAGTCGTCGTCGCTGCCGCGCCAGCGTCCGCGCGCATCGAGCGAGAGATAGCGTTCGAGACAACCCCGGTTGCCGCAGGGGCAAGGCTCGCCGCCGAACACGACCGGGATGTGGCCGATCTCGCCGGCATTGCCCCAGGCGCCGCGCAGCACGCTGCCATCATGCACCATGGCGCCGCCGAGGCCGACGCCGAAATAGAGGTAGTAGTAGTCGGAATATCCGGTGCCGAGGCCGTAGAGCCGCTCGCCCATGGCCGCGGCCGCCATGTCGGTCTCGAAGAAGGCCGGCAAACCCGTGGCTGCCGTCAGCCGCTCGCGCAGCGCCACATCCTTCCAGCCGGTCATGGTCGTCGGGCCGATGAAGCTCATCGATTCGACGCCGAACGGGCCGGGCAGCGCCATGCCGACGCCAAGCACGCGTCCGCCGGCGCGCCGTCCCGCCAGGTCGCGGACCATGGCGCCGATCTGGTCGAAAGCGTGATCGGGCGTGACGTTCGGCGCCTCGCTGTGCGTGCTCTCGATGACATCGCCGCTGAGGTTGATCAGCGCCGCGTCGATGCCGAGCGGGGTGAGGTGGATACCGACGGCAAAGCCGCCTTCGGGATTGATCCTGAGCGTCGCCGGCGGCAGTCCGCGGCCTTTCGGCTCTTCGCGCAGCGACAGGATGTAGCCCTGTTCCTCCAGTTCGCGCACGATGGTCGACACGGTCTGCACGGTGAGGCCGACGCCCCTGGCGATATCGCCGCGGGCGATCGGCCCATTGAGGCGGATGGACTCCAGAACGATGCGCCGGTTGTAGGGCCGCCCGAACTCCTGATTGGTCCCCCGCAATGCCATGCCTTGCGCTCCTGAAGTGACGGGAGCTTCGCACCGAAGATTTATTCAGTCAAATGGAATTCAAAAATATTTCGGTATTGTGGACGACACGCCGTGGCCGCGCAGCTCCGCCAGTCGAGCGAAAGTTTGGCGGCACCGTCAGCGCCGTATTCCAGCCGGCCGAGGAAGACGAGCCGTCGGGCGGAAGACGGGTGGTGGAAGAGGGGCTGCTCGACGATATCGCCGCCGCGATCTGCGTTCACGTCGATCCGTACACACAGTCCGGCAAGGTCGCTGTCCGTCCCGGTCCTTACACTCTGGCATGCGATACGTTCGATGTCCGCGTCACCGGCTCCGCCGCGCATGCGGCAAAGCCGTATGAGGGTGTCGATGCGATCGCCGTGGCGTACTCGATGGTCACCGAGCTGGAGAAGATCGTGTCGCTGGAGATCGTGGCGCTCACACTGATTTCGGCAGCAACCATGTTTCTGACGGCGCAGCGGGGATCGGCGGGCGGTTAAAGATACTGCGCGACCTTCTTGCCGACCGTCAGGAAGCGCAGCGGGTCGACCGCATCGCCATTGTGGCGCACTTCGTAGTGGAGATGCGGGCCGGTCGAACGGCCGCTGCTGCCGGTCTTGCCGATAATATCGCCGGCCGCGAGCTTCTGGCCGACCGTCACGTCGATCTCGCTCAAGTGCCCGTAGCGCGTGGCGAAGCCGTTGCCATGGTCGACCTCGACCATGCGGCCATAACCGCCGTTCCAGCCGGCCTTGGTGACGACGCCGGCCGCTGTGACCTTGGCGGGCATGCCCATTGGCGCCCTGAAATCCATGCCCGAATGCAAGGCCGCGGTGCCGAGGATCGGGTCGGTGCGCACGCCAAACGGGCTGGTGACCGAATGACCGGGGGCGGGGTTGGCGAGCGGCAGCCGCCGCGCTTCCTTCTTCAGGTGATCGAGCGCATCCAGCGCCTCGTCCAGTTCCTTGACCTTGCTGTCGAATATCGTCGATGCGTTGAGCGGGATCAGCGGGCCGCCGACATCGCTATCCTTGCCGAAATCGCTGTCGACCGGCAGGCCGGCGGCCGCCAGCGCCTGGGTGATGGCGTCGGCATTCTTGTATGCATTGTCGGCAAGCGTGGTAACGCGGCTGAGCTGCTCGCTTTCGATTGCCTTGAGCGACTGGTTGATCGACACGAACAGCCTGTCGGCACGATCGGCGGCCGAATCGCTGGGCAGCGGATCGGAGCGCGTCGACCACAGCGAGAACGGTCTCGTGTCGCCGGCGCCCAGGCTGGCGACGGAATAGGTCGGCTGCTCGCCAATCAGCGCGGCGCGATCGTCCGGCTTGGCGGTTGCGGTACCGTCGGCGGCGGGTGCCGCCCCAACTTCGCTTTCGGCGCGCTCGAGGATCGGGCCAAGGCGGCCGTGGCGCTGGCTGAGCTGTGTCTGCCGTTCCAGAAGTTCGCTCACCTTGGTCTCCATCAGCTGCTGGTCGAGAAGCTGTCTGCTGGTGATGCGGTCGACCTGGGCGCGAAGCGCCGAGATGCGGTCTTCATAGGCCTGCTGCATGCGCGCCTGTCTGGCGGTCGTCGCCCCGATCAGGTCGTCTCGAAGCACCAGATAGGAGGTGGCGAGCAGGTAGCCGATGACAATCGCCGCCAGCGCCGAGCCGAGGAAGGCGGCAAGCCAGGGCCGGATGGTGAAATGCCTGATTTCGTTACCCCGGGCGATGATGACCGTATGGGGTTCCTTGCGTTTGCCGAAGACCGCAGACTGACCGGTTGGGTTCACGGGACCAAGCTTTCGTTACGACACCACGAAGAGCCTGATTACATATTATTAGGGTTAACAAAGCTTTGCCGGGCCGATAGCGCCGGTAACCAATGCCCGCCGGACGGGTGTCAGGTTGCGGCGAAGACCGCCAAATCTGCCTCACAGTGCGCGCACCGCCTCCAGCACCTCTTCGGCGTGGCCCTTGACGCGGACCTGCCGCCAGATCCTGGCGATTCGCCCGTCCTTGCCGATCAGGAATGTCGCCCGTTCGACGCCCATATATTTGCGGCCGTACATCGTCTTTTCGACCCACACACGGTAGGCCTCGATGACCTTGCGCTCCTCGTCGGCGACCAGGTCGACGGTAAGGTCATATTTCTGCTTGAATTTGTCGTGCTTCTTGATGCTGTCCGGGGACAGCCCTATCACCACGGCGCCGGCCTTTTCGAAGTCCGGCTTCAACTGCGAAAAGCTGATCGCCTCATTGGTGCAGCTCGTGGTGTCGTCCTGCGGATAGAAATAAAGTACAACGGGCTTTCCAAGCAGTGCGGCGAGGTTGAGCGACCCGCCACCGTCGCGCGGAAGATCGAATTGCGGCGCAAGATCGCCTACGTCGAGTTCGGCCATGTCGGTGCCCCGGTTTGAGGTTACGCGCGAAGCCGCATCGATATAGTGTCAGACGGGGATTCGTCCACGATCGAGTTCGCTACAACGGAAGATTGCGTGGATCAGGAAGAACCGCAGCACGAGAAGATCCGGTTCAGGCGTGACGAGATCACCGACCTGGGGGCTTTTCCCTCCGCCTGCAAGGTGCCGCCGCTCGGCCGCGCCAGGATAGGCCGAGGCTTTCGCGTCCTTGCGCGGGTGGTCGCCAGTTTCTGCGCGCTGGTGTTGCTGGCGGCCGGCGCGGTCTACGTGCTCGGCACATCCGGCATCGGCACCGAGCGTCTGCGAGCGGAGGCGGAAGCAGCCATCGAAAAAATGGCCGGCTTCGATGTCGATGTCGCGGTCGGCCCGGCGCGGCTGACGCTCGACGGGTCGAGCTTCATTGCCTTGCAGGTGAGCGACGTCAGCC
>NZ_RZSG01000280.1:0-7006 GCF_003997725.1 Mesorhizobium sp. M4A.F.Ca.ET.050.02.1.1 | reverse complement strand
TGTAATCGTCATGGACAGAGCGCTTCGGGTTGACCGCAGGCTTCTGCTTGTCGGCGGGCGGCGCCTCGGCGGTGCCACCCACGCGGCCCAGGGCGGCATGGACATCGGCGATCAGGTTCGGCAGCTCGCCGACGGGTACGGGATTGTTGCTGACGTAAGCGGCGACCACATCGGCAGTCAGCTCAATCAGCGCGTCGCTATTTCGGGAAGGTGTTTCGGCGATATCCATTGTGTTCAGGCCCCAACGAGAGTTGTTTCTAACTGCGCCCTTTTTTCGGCTGGGCATCGCGCGAATTTCATGCAGGAAAGTGCCTCTGCGATTCGCGTCGAATTATCTTAATGATCCTACCAGTCAAGTAAGTCAATTCGCATATTGCGCTATATTCAACGATATATATCAAATATTCCCCGTTCAGCTTCAAACTTTCGTGCATCGCGTAACTTAGCGAGATTTTTCTGGTCTGACCAGCACGGGTGACGCCACGTCGAACCGCCGTTACATCGGCGAAAGCAGCTAAAATCGGCTCGATGCTTCGGCTATGCTTGACCTTCGACAGATCGCAAGGTTTCCCGATCCTAATGAAATCACGGGTTGCAAGACATTACTGGTGCCCGCGACTTGGCCGGAGCGGCGAAAACCGACAGCTCAATAGGGCGCGATGTATTTGCCATAAACCCAGCCGGCGACGAAATGACCGTTGCGCGACGGGTCGTGCCAAATCTCGCACCAACGGTAGCGGATCGTCTGCTGCTGCTTCCAGCGCGGCTGGCCCGCAATGTCGAGCAGGTTTATCCCGCCGGTGCAGCGTCCGGTCAATTGCAGCACGGTGCCGTTCGGGTAGGCGGCCTGCTTCTGCGAACTGCCCGAAGGATATTTGCGCGCATTAAGCGTGTCGCCGAAGGGCAGGTCCGACACTTGCCAAGCGGCAAAGGCGGTTGCATGAGACTGGCCGACAAAGGCCAGAACGGTTGAAGCGACGGCAAGAGCCGCAGCGGTGCGAACATAGAAACTCATTATCTCTCTCCCTCTCCAGCCCAGTATCGGAGCGGCCATCACGCTATAAGCCGGGCCTTGAACCGGCGCTGATCGGCGTGTTCATTTGCCATTCAAGCAATTTCTACAGCGAGACGTAATGACCAGATCCCCTGCCTTTTCGACCGCCAGCCCGCCGCAGACCGAGAAGCGACCTGTCTTCGACACCCACCACGGCTTCACCCGCACCGACGACTATGCCTGGCTGCGGGCCGACAATTGGCAGGCGATGTTCAGGGACCCTTCCCTGCTCGACGGCCGGATCCGCGCCCATCTCGAAGCCGAGAATGCCTACCAGGCGGAGCTGATGGCCGATACGGCTGCGCTTCGGAAGCAGCTCTTCGCCGAGATGAAGGGGCGCATCAAGGAGGACGACTCCACCGTGCCGATGAAGGACGGGCCCTACGCCTATGGTTCGTCCTACAGGCTGGGGGGCGAGCAGCCACGCTATTTCCGCACGCAGCGCGAAGGCGGCGAGGAGAAGATCCTGCTCGACGGTGACGTGGAAGCGGGCGGCAAGCCCTATTTCCGGCTCGGCGGCGTCGACCATTCAGCCGACCACGGGAAGCTTTTGTGGGCATTCGACGACAAGGGATCAGAATTCTTCACGCTGCGCGTGCGCGACCTCGGCAACGGCCAGGAACTGGCGGACCAGATCCCCGACACCGGAGGCGGGGGCGTCTGGAATGCCGGCGATGACGGATTCTTCTACACACGCCTCGACGACAATCACCGTCCCTCCAAGGTGCTGTTCCACGCGCTCGGCGACAACGCCGAAAACGATCGGCTGATCTATGAGGAAACCGATCCGGGCTTCTTCATGGATGTCGGCGGCACGCGCTCCAAAGAATGGATCATGATCGGCATCAACGATCACGAGACCTCGGAATACCGGCTGTTGCGCGCCGACGACCCGCGTGCCGAGCCGAAGCTGGTCGCCGCGCGCGAAACCGGCCTGCAATATGATCTGGAGGAAGGCGGAGACATCTTCTTCATCCTCACCAACGCCGACGGCGCCAAGGATTTCAAGGTCATGACGGCGCCGGCCAATGCTCCGGCACGCGCCAACTGGCGCGAGCTGGTTCCGCACGAGCCCGGACGGCTGATCCTCTCGGTCCTGGGCTTCAACAATTACATGGTCCGCCTGGAGCGCAAGGAAGGCCTGCCGCGCATCGTCGTGCGCGACCGCGAAAGCGGCGAGGAGCACCTCATCTTCTTCGACGAGGAAGCGTTCTCGCTCGGCCTGTCGGGTTCCTACGAATACGACACCGAGACCATGCGCTTCACCTATTCCTCGATGACGACGCCAGCGCAGGTCTTCGACTACAACATGCGCACCCGCGAACGCGTGCTCCTCAAGACCCAGGAAGTGCCTTCGGGTCATGAGCCCGACCACTATGTGACGCGGCGGCTGATGGCGCCCGCGGCCGACGGCGAGCTGGTGCCGATCTCGCTCATCCATCACCGCGACACGCCGCTCGACGGCTCGGCGCCTTGCCTGCTCTACGGCTACGGTTCCTACGGCATCACCGTGCCGGCGTCCTTCAACACCAATTGCCTGTCGCTGGTCGACCGCGGCTTCGTCTACGCCATCGCCCATGTCCGCGGCGGCAAGGACAAGGGCTACGGCTGGTACGACGACGGCAAGCGGGCGCAGAAGATCAATACGTTCACCGACTTCATAGCCTGCGCGCGCCATCTGGTGGCCGAGCGCTACACGGGGCATGACCGCATCGTCGCGCAAGGCGGCTCGGCCGGCGGCATGCTGATGGGGGCGATCGCCAATCTGGCGCCGGAGTGTTTTGGCGGCATCGTCGCCGAGGTGCCGTTCGTCGACGTGCTGACCACCATGCTCGACGCCACCTTGCCGCTGACGCCGCCCGAATGGCCGGAATGGGGCAATCCGATCGCCTCGGCCGAAGACTACCGGACGATCGCGGCCTATTCGCCCTATGACAATGTGGCCGCGCTCGACTATCCGCCGATCCTGGCGCAGGCAGGGCTCACCGATCCGCGCGTCACTTACTGGGAACCGGCCAAATGGGTGGCGCGGCTGCGCGAGCGCAAGCGCGGCGACAATCCGGTGCTGTTCAAGATCAACATGGAGTCCGGCCATGCCGGCGCTTCCGGCCGATTCTCGAGGCTGGAAGAGATCGCCTACACCTACGCCTTCGCGCTGAAGGTGGCGGGCAAGGCCGATTCAGTCTCGGCGGCGGCGAGCGTGTGAGAAGGCCATTGCGTCGCGAGCCACGGCGTGGCTTTGATTGGGCGAAGTCGCGGAGGACCCTGGAATGATCGACCTGGCCACATTGGCGACCTATGTCGCGGTCGTGCTCGGCTTTGTGTTCATTCCCGGCCCCGCCACTCTGCTGACCGTCGCGCGGGCGACGAGTTCGGGAACGAAAGTGGGCATCGCCACCGGCGCCGGGATCGCGGCCGGCGATATATTCCACACCGTCATGGCGATGGTCGGCATCTCGGCGATCATCGCCACATCGGCGATGCTGTTCAGCATCGTCAAATATGTCGGCGCGGCCTATCTCGTTTATCTTGGCATACGTGCGATCATCGAGAAGACATCGACCGATCCAGCCGCCGGTGCGCTTGCGATCCGGGCGGGCAAGGCTTTCCGCCAGGCGGTGCTAACCGAGATGCTCAACCCCAAGACCGCGCTGTTCTTCCTCGCCTTCCTGCCGCAATTCGTGCGGCCGGAAAACGGATCGGTGATGCTTCAGCTGGCGGCATTGGGAATCATCTTCGTCCTGCTAGGCCTGTTCAGCACGGTCGTCTTCGCGGTGAGCGCGGGTGGGCTGGGCGCCTTCCTGCGCCGGAATCCCGCGGTGCTGAAATGGCAAGGCAAGGTCGTCGGCGCGATCTACTGTGCGCTCGGTGTGCGCCTTGCGCTGCAACAGCGCTGAGCGGTGCGCACCTGCTGTTCAGAGCAGCGCAAAACGGCCGTCCAGCGGCCGATTGCGGGACCTGCCGGCATCGCTCCCAAACTGATGCGTCCGGTCATAAATTTTTGATTTGCGCATGACGTTTTCAGAGGCTTCATTTCGCGCTCATGCGCGGCGATTTTGTGCTCGCAATTGCCGCTGTCGCGCGCTACCCAATGCCCGGCTTTTTTCGAGCCGCGCCTGCCAGTCACCGTCTTGCAAGGGTCCGCCATGCTGCTCGTCGACGTCTATCTCGACAAATCGCCCATCCAGGGCATCGGCGTCTTCGCCAAGAACCACATCCCCCAAGGCACGCTGATCTGGAAGCTCGACCCCAGATTCGACCGGGTGATCGAGGTCGACACCTATGAGAACGAGACCGGCCCGGTGAAATCCTATCTCGACCGCTATTCCTATCCCGACCGCCGCGATCCGGCCTACATCGTCTTCGAGGCCGATGACGCCCGCTACATGAACCATGACGACGACCCGAATTGCGACGTCTCCTCGCCGGAGGAGACGTATGCCTTGCGCGATATCGCGCCGGGCGAGGAACTGACCTGCGACTACAATCACTTCTTCGAAAGCGGCTTCGACTTCCTCGGCGACCGCCACCCCGTAAGCTAACGCATGGCAGCCAAAGCGCGCGGCGGTTCTGCGGTAACGACACGCTCAAGAACACAGCCGAAGCGCGTTGTAGGGTGCCTTTCAGACGCGGCGCATTAGACCGGGCGCAATTCTGGCTGGCGTCTCATCGCAAATCTGCCAAGCTGGTTACGAAGGCCTGTCATGGCCTTGCCGGCGAATATGCCGATGCCAATACCGCCCGCGATCGCCAGCAGGTGAAAGATCGGAGCCGGTAACGCAGGTGACGCCGGCGCCATCAATAGCTCCGGGACGAAGCGGTGAAACAGATATATGGGAAAGGCGGAGGCAGCGACCTGCGTCATCACGCGGCCGGCCCGTGCCGGCAAGCGGATACGCGGCACGTAAAGGAGAGCCAGAAGCGCGGCGAAGATCATCAAATACTTGACGGCTGTCCCGATCCAAACTGCCTCCCAGAAGGCTAGATAGCCCAGCACCGGGGCGGCGAACGCCATCAAGATGAGCCTTCTTGCCGGATTGTCGGCAAAACCGGCACACCAACCGAAGACGGCGAGGTGGAACACCCAGTAGATCGCAAAGATCTGGCGGTTGCCGATGTCGACCAATGGCGGGATGGAAAAGCGAGCGGCGACGGCAACCCCCAACAGGCCAAGCGAGAAGGCGAAGGGTCGCAACCGTGCGAGCTTGCGCGCAGCCGGCACAGTGAAGATGAGGGAGAAGATGAGGAGCGTCTGCGCATAGGCCTCGATGAACCAGTAAAGATAAGGGATCATCTCGTGGCGCTCCGGCTCGGCATAACCAAGATTGCCGGTAAGCGTCACCGAGGCCAGGGGAATCGCTCGCCAGGCAAACGCGTAGGCGGAAACAATGAGGAAATAAGGGATCAGGACGCCGATCGCAGGCCTCAACGCCTGTCGGATCCGGCCGGCAAGGAGGTGGGTCGCCTGGAACCGCGCCAGGCCGAAACCGACGAGCAGCATCATCACGCCGGAGCCGCCGGGAATTGGCCACAGCGTCTCGTGATGGATCACCACCAGCAGGATCGCATCGGCAATCCGCTGGTCTCCTTGCACTTGAAAGTCGGCATCGCCCCATGGCGGTTGGCAAACTCGGCGACCCTCAGGTGTTCCCAACCATGCGGCAGGTCCATGCCAAGGCGTTCAAGTTCCATAGCCAACTGCAGGTAGCGAAGGGAATCCCCGCCGAGCGAGACGAAACTGTCGTTGCGGCCAACGGCGAGTGGATAGAATACCCGGCTGTAGGCCCCGAGCAGACCGCCCGTCCCGCAGCGGATCTCCGTCCGCCTTTTCAGCCTGTCCTGTTCAAGGCATGCATAGTCGGTCTTGCCCGAAGTAAGCCTGGGGAAGTTGTCCACCGCGGTAACGGAAACCAGGTTGGCCGGAAGACGGCTGGTCTCGGCGAGGATGCACTGCGCCCTTGCGATCGTACCCGCATCGGTCACGTAGGCGTGCAGCCCTCCATCGTCACCCAGCACCGCGGCCGCGATGCCGGCCCGCTTCAGTGCCTGCTCCATGCTATCGAAGCCGATCCTGAGGCCTGCAATCTTGGCGAAGCGGCTCTTGCGTCCGACAATACGGAAGTAACCCTGCTCGTCGCGCACGGCCACGTCGCCGGTATTCAGGGCCTCGAGTTCGGCCCCGCGCGCCAGGTCGCAGCGCTGCTCGGCATACCCCATCATCACGTTTGGGCCGCGATAGATGAGGTCTCCGGGGGTGCCAGATTGCCTGATCGGGTTTCCCTGGGCATCGATGAGGCTAAGGCTGCCGCCGGGAATGGCCATGCCGATACGCTCCTCCCTATCGGAAAGGCATTCCGGCGGGACGAAGGCGATGCGGGCCGTCGCCTCCGTCTGGCCATACATGACGAAGAAGCCGCCCTCCCTGGCGCGCATGTGGTCCCGGTAGAGGCGGATGAGGTCGGGGGCGAGCTGTCCGCCTGCCACCGTCATCATGCGCAGCGTCTTCACCTCGGCGGAACGGAACTGCGCCCTTTCCAGTAGTTCGTAGGAATACGGGACGCCGGAAAGATTTGTACAGCCGCCGTCAGCGATTACCCTCGGGAAATCGCCATGCATGACTGAGATGCCAGGAAAGAGGATGCTGCCGCCGCCAATCAGATGGGAATTAAGCACTGACAGTCCGTAGGAATAATGGAGCGGCAGGACCAGCGCAGCCCGGTCGGCGCACGAGAGTTCGAGATAGGTTGCGATCGAGCGCGCATTGGCATCGAGATTGGCATGGGAAAGCCGCACCGCCTTGGCCGCACCCGAACTGCCGGAGGTCATAAGCAGCAGCGCGAGATCAGGGTGGACCGGCTGAGCCTCCCTTTCGGACCGAACCTCCTTGATGAGGCGCCAGCGGCCATCGGCCAGCCGGAACGTGAAGTCCGGCTGGAAGACCGCTAGAAAATC
>NZ_RZSG01000027.1:0-22664 GCF_003997725.1 Mesorhizobium sp. M4A.F.Ca.ET.050.02.1.1 | reverse complement strand
GCAGCCTGCTTGAACACGGTCCCGTAGAAATTCAGCTCCTTCCCACTCCTTAGCTCCGGCGGATCTTCCGGTTGCGCGTAGTTGGTGAGTTCAAGGTGCGAGCTTTGCAACTGATCGCCGAGCCTTGCCAGCCTTCGGAAGTGCCCGTTGGGCACCCCAATCTTCCGAACGGTTTTCAGCCGGTTGACGCCAGGCCGAGCCGGACGGGAATCGGTGCTGTTCTCGGCATACATGTTGGCCGGGCCCGGGCCTGCGTCTATCGCAAGAAGAGAGGCCCGGCGGGCGCCCAGATGACGATGGCCGAGTTTCGCGGCATGGGTCTCATCGATGCCGACCCCAGCATGCAGGAAGCCTCGCGCTTCGACCTCCTCCAGCGTCGCGAGGACGCCAGAAACACCGAGATCGAATGCGTGGTTGTTCGCCAAGGCAAGCGCGTTGAACCCGATATCCTGCAACGCATCCAAGACTTCAGCCCGTGAATAACCGAAGTACCTGCCTTTGGTCGGCCAACCACCATGTTTGCCGAGGATCGTCGATTCGAAATTGGTGAAGACGACATCACCTTGCTGCAAGAAGCGTACAACCGCCGCGAACCGTTCGTCTTGAACATGACGGATGTCCTGCGTGATCAATGACTGGCCGGTTACAACCGCACAAAATGCGTCTTTCATGGAACTCGCCTCATGGTCGTGAAGGGGTCAGGCGCCGACATTCGGCCAGCACCACATCGAATTCGCCGCCGATCGCCGGGCTATTTTGGCAGGGCCGGAGAAATGTCCGTCTTGAACCACTTCAGGCTCAGCGCCTTGATGGTGCCATCCTTTGTGGCGGCGTCGAGCGCCGCATTGAACTTGGTGAGCAGCTCGCTATCGTCTTTGCGCATGCCAGCGCCAACACCCGGGCCCCAGAGACCGCCATTCAGCTCCGGTCCGAAAAACACTGCAACCGACCCACCCGGCGCCTCCAGGAAATCGCGCCAAGTGAAATAGTCGGCGAGGCCGCCGTCGACGCGTCCCGCGGTAAGGTCGAGCTTCAAATTGTCCAGACTGTCATAGCTGCGAATGGTCACGACATCACCGAGGAGTTGTTTCACAACAGCCTCGGAGTTCGATGAACGAAGGACACCAATGGCTTTGCCGCTGAGAGTCGATCTGAGCCGCTCGATGGTTGCCTTCTCCTTGTCTCCAACTGTGGAGAGATTGACTTTCGCTTTGGTGTCGCCGGCATCGAGCCCAAGCTCTTTGCGCACGACGAACTGGTTGTAGCCGCTAGCATATGGGCTGGAGAATGCGATCTGCTGCTTGCGCTTCTCCGTGATCGCCATGCCGGACATGATGACATCGTATTTCCCGACGAGCAGCGCGGGGATGATCCCGTCCCAATCCTGCGCCACGAAGCTACATTTGATTTTGATGCGATTGCACAACTCGAGACCGACATCGACATCGTAGCCGTAAAGCTTGCCATCCGCGTCTGTCCCGTCCCAGGGCGGCGACGCCCCTTCGGTGGCGATCGTTATCGTTCGCTCGCTTTCGGCACGTGTCGGCAAGGCTGCGAACAGGGACGTGACAGAAATGGCAATGACCAGGGGCATGCGCATGTAGCACCTCTTTCTTTTGGTTTGGGTGGGAAGGCAGCCGTAGGCTGCGGCGTCACGGCGCGGATGTCGTGATTTCGTGGTCGGGCAAGGTCGGACGGAGCCGCGCCTTGCGTTTTTGCTTTAGGGTGCCGACGGTCGAAAGCCGCCGTTCCAGGAACTGGGTGGCTTTTACGGCGAGTGTCGTGAGCGCCAGATAGATTGCTCCTGCGACGATGAAGATCTCGTAGGGCGCGAAGGTGGCCGACACCATCTGTCTGGCCATGCCGGTCAACTCGAGCAGCGTAACCGTGCTAGCCAGCGACGAGCCCTTGATCATCCCCACGACCTCGTTTCCGTAAGCCGGAAGCGAAATCCGGAACGCAATCGGAAATGTGACGAGGCGGGCGATCTGCAAGCGTTTCAGGCCAAGCGCCTTGGCGGCCTCAATGATCCCCTTCGGCACGGACTGGAGACCGCGGCACAGGATTTCGGTCGTGTGCGCCGCGCTGTTTAGCGAAAATGTGAACAGGGCGCACCAGAGAGGGTCTTTAAGGATCACCCAGAAGACGCTGGCGCGCACAGCCTCGATCTGGCTCAAACCATAATAGAGCAGGAAGAGCTGAACCAGCATCGGCGTACCGCGGATGACATAGGTGTAGGCCAGCACCGCGAATGAGAGGCTCGGGCGTCCAAACGCGCGAGCGAACGCCAACGGCACCGACAGAAGAAATCCGGCCGTCAGCGACAGGACTGTGAGGATCAAGGTGAGACCGATTCCTGAGGGCAGAACCCGTAGGGCATCGAACATCAAGCCAAAGTTCATGGTGGCGCCCCTATCGACTGAATGCGGGATAGCGCCGCTCCGCCAAGCGGATCGACAGCAAGGTGACCGTCGTCAAGGAGAGATAGAATGAGGATGCCGCAAGATAGAATGTCAGCGGCGCCCGCAGCGATCCGGCGCCGACAAAGGCAACGCGCATGATGTCGGTCAGGCCGACGATCGAAACCAGCGCGGTATCCTTGAAGAGCGATATCCAAAGATTGCCATAGGCGGGCAGCGCCAGCCTAAGCATCTGCGGCCCAACAATGAACAACCAGCGCTGCCAGGAATTCAGGCCGAGCGTCTTCGCTGCTTCGATCTGCCCCGCTGGCACCGCCGCAATCGCACCGCGGAAAACTTCGGTCGCATAGCCGCTGAAGACAACCGTGAGCGCGATCACCCCAGCGCTAAAGGCATTCACTTCCACGTATCGGCCGGCGATCTTGCTGGCGAAGACGGTACCCCCGAAGTAGATAAGCAGGATGATGAGGAGTTCTGGAATTCCACGAACGACCGTGGTGTAGGCGGTCGCGGCCGCTTTGAAGCGGGAAGCGGGAGAGCTCCTCAACATGGCCAACAAAAGCCCGAATACGGTGCCGAGCAATCCGCTGACAAGACCAAGGCCCACGGTGACTACGAAGGCGGCAGCAAACTGAGCGCTAAAGCCATACATTTAATTATCTATCCGCTCGCGTATAAGTAATGAATCGCGCCATTCAATCGCAATGCACGCAGCTTATCGTCTGCGGCTGCGAATCTAATCTAAGTGCGCATCCGCGAACAATTTCGTGGAATTTCTTAAACCTATCTGTGGCCTATTTTTTCTCAATCTATAATTTTCAGAAAGTTCCCGATAACTATTAGTTATAGCCTTCGCTTTCTTTCTCAGCGGAAATGCGCGAGGATTCGCCTTACTGCAGACCGATCTGGGCCGCGACGCGCTTCGCCAGTTGCGGCGTGTCGGGCGGGATAGAGTCATAGGGAAAAATCAGAGCCGATCGTCAGGGCGACCGGATCGCAACAGCGGTATTTGACTCTGCGCAGGTAAAAGTTGAACCGCGCCGGTAGCACCCTTTCACCGGTTTATTCGTCTGGTCCAGACTTCGATCTCCTCAGACCTGCTTTGGGTCGTTTCAGCAATTCTGTAGCATCCACACCCAGAACTTCAGCGAGCCGATCAACGACATCGATGCTCGCATTGTAAACATTTCGCTCCAAAGCACTGATGTAGGTCCGATCGAGCCCCGCCTGGTGTGCAAGTTCCTCCTGTGACAGGCCTTTGGCCTGCCGCAAGGTTCTTAGGTTTCGCGCAAACACCTCTCGGATTTCCATGTATCCGAGAGCACTGCCTTGAAGAGTATTCTACCACGGAGTATTCTCTACAAACGCTCGTCCGAGGCTATACGGCTTGAGAAAAAGCAGGGATGGCAATCAAAGAAATGGAGTTGCTGCAGAGCGGCCTGAAGCTCCGACAATTGCAGGTCTTTCGGGCGGTGCTGCGGGCCGGATCGACGAGGCAAGCAGCTATCGCGCTCGGGATTAGCCAACCGGCGGTGAGCCAGCACATCAAGCAGCTCGAGGCGCTCCTCGGCATCACGCTGTTTGAGAGATACACCAACCGCATCCTTCCTTCGCGAGAGGCGTGGGAACTCCTCCGCAACGTCGAACTTGCGGTGACATCCCTCGATCGCCTGGAAGCGTCGATCTTCGCGATGAAGAACGAAGAAAGGCAACGAATCGCGATTGCCGCGCCCGCGGTCTTCGGTTTCGTGACCTTGCCGAAGGTCGTCGCGACAATCCGTTCGAAGACCGATTCGAGCGTCCGATCAATCTCTGGAAATTATCACCAGGTGGGCGAGCACATCCTGTCCGGTCGAGCCGACCTAGGCATCTCTCGGCTGCCTTTGGACCCGCGCCTGTTCGAATGGGCGCCGATCGGTTCGGCGCGCAACGTGTGCATCTTTCATCCAAAGCACCGCTTCTCAAGGCAGACGTGTGTCGAAGCCAGCGACCTCGCAGGCGAAACGATCGTTGATATCGACCCCGAATTCGCGTCGCACCAGATGAACTTCAACGCCTTGCGCTTCGCCGGCGTCGAGCCGGACATATTGGTGGAATACGATTGCAATGGCTACGAAGTCGGCTTCGTCTCGGCCGGTCTCGGCGTTTCCATCACCAACGAAATCATCGCCCGCGAATATGCAGCGTTCGAGCTGGAGGCAAAGCCGGTGGAGCCCTCGGCCCTCTATCACTACGTTGCGGTCTGGCAAAAAGGCAGGGTCTTCTCCAACGTGTTGGAAGTCTCTCTCGAGGCAATCCTGTCCGCCTTTCAACCGGCGGCGGAAAGCGGACCTACCGTTCTCCCGATACACGCCACTGCCCGCGCTGCTGACCGTTCCTCCTAACGGCTCCGGACTAACCCTTCCGCTCATGCTTTGCCTTCGCGAAACCGCGATCCGTCGCGATGAAACGCTTGAGCATGGGCACGATCAAGCGCAGGGGATCGGTGGAGGATTGCCCCGTTTCGCGTCCGAGAATTTCGGCATATCGGATCAGGTCGCGATGCAGCGGCGCCGGAAGCTCGATTGTGACTTTGACAGGTTTGTCCTCGGCGATGGGGCCGAGTTTCAGCTTGGCCATTTCAGCCTCCGTATGGTTGGAGCACGAGATCGCGGGTGACGATAACGCGCACGGGAAAACCCGGGCGAATGTCGAGCGTCGGCGCTATCTGGAGCTGGCGCTGGACGATCTGCTGGCCAACCTGGCTGACGCTGTCGGAAGCGCCGCTGCGCAAGGCGCGCACGATATCGCTCTCCTGGCCAGACGAGCCAGCCTCCGCCCCGACGCTGAGGATGGTGGAAAGTGCTGCCGCCTTGAACAACTCGCGCCAGTGATAGTCGACGCCATCCTCGAGGCCTGCATAGCCCTGACCGTCCGCGCCAGGCTGACGCTCCAAAACAATCGAACGGCCGTCCGGGAAAATCAGCCTGTTCCAGACAAGCAGCACACGTTTTTGCCCGAACCCCACGCCGCTGTCGTATTGGCCGATCACTCTGGTGCCTTGGGGGATCAGAAGCGAGCGCCCTGTCGGGCTGTCGTAAACGTTCTGCGTCACCTGGGCGGTGATTTGACCGGGCAGGTCCGAACGGATACCGGTTACGAGGGCAGCCGGGATCACGGCTCCTGCCTGAAGCACATAAGGTGAAGCCGGTGGCACGACGCGTTCGGGCGCGACGGTGTTGCGGTCGGCGGCTCCACTCAGGAAGGCAAGTTGGCGGTCCTGCTGCGTTTGTCCGGCAGGAGCCAGACCGGCGAGATCGTGCGTGGCGATATTTGTCTGATGTTCCGTCGTTGCGTCGGCGGCAGCCCCGGTCTGGAAGAAGACCTGCGATGTTCGTGCCGCCTCTTCTTCCGCCCGCCGTCGTTGTTCGGCCTCGTCAACAGTGGGCGTCGCGATAGCCGGCGTGACAACGGGCTGCCCCTTGTTCTGGGCGTCGAGGATCGGACGGCCGAGATCTCCGGGCAACGGCGGCCCAAGTATCGGGCCGGTATAGTCGCGTGGCAGGTTGGCCAGCCCATCAGCCGGTTGCCGGTTGGAAGTCGAGAAGAGTTCCTCGCCATGGGGGTCTGTCTCGCGCGTCTGCAGGGCGTATATCAGTGCGCCGCCAATGCCGAGCGATGTGATGAAGGCGACGCCGGCGAGCACCTTGCGCGACAGCCGGGTCACTCGCGGCGGCTCGGCGCGAAGCCGCATGGGAGCGGCCGCCGTTTCGTTCTCGTTCATGGCTGCTCCCCTCCCCTTTGCCTCGGTGGATTGGTGACTTTCGACGCTGAATTCGAGGTCGGCATCCAAGGCAATCGATCCTTCTTGATCCCGTCGGTTCGGACGATCCTCACGGTCTGTTGTCGTTTGCCGCTGCCGAGACGCAGTTCGGCCGCGCCGAAGAGACGGTCGACAATCAGAATGTTTTGGAAGACCCGACTGTTGACGATCTGGGCTTCGCCGTCCGGGCCGATGACGAAGATCGGCGGCATCTCGCCCTGTACGATTCCGCGCGGGAACTCGACGTAGACGCGCCTGCCGTCGTCATAGACGGTGACGGGCTTCCACGGCGGCGTGTCACCTGTCAGACCATAGCGGTAGTTGCGCTGGACGGTGTCCGGGATCATCGGCGTGGCGGGAACAACCTGCCGCCGATCGGGTGGCTGCGCCGGGTAGGCCCATGCCACGGCCGGCATGTAAGGCTTTTCGCCTGCCCGCAGCTCGATCATGTAGCTTCGCCGGTCGGTGGTGACGACGAGATTGGTGGTGATGTCGGCGCGCGAGGGCTTCACCAGCACATGGACGCGCCGGGTTAGGCCCGACCCGCTTTCGGTATCGCCGATGATCCAGCGCGCGGTGTCTCCCGCCGCAATCGGGCCGCTGCCAGTCAGGTTCTCGCCGGGCTCAAGAGCGATGTCTGTTATCTGCCCGGGTGCGGCATAGACCTGGTAGAGAGCCCCTTCGCTCCAGGGATATATCTGGATGGCGTTGTAGTATCCCTCGCGTCGCGGCTGGACGCGCGCGGCCGCGTTGGCGTTCTCGACGCGCGCGGTCGGTGTATCGCCAGCCGCCCCGCCCATCGTTGGTGTCCAGCCCGGCGGAATGTGTGGCGGCTTGGGTTTCTGTTCGGCGGGTCCTGGCGGGGCGGGTGGCAGCGGCGGCACGTAGGAATCATAGCCAATCTGCGGCGGTCTCTGGAGCTTGGCACAGCTGGTGAGTACCAACCCCGAAAGGAGGGCCGAGGCGAGTACGGATCCACGAAAAGCTGGAAAGGCGACGGCAGGCAGTGCGAGGCTCATTGGCTCATCTCCCGCGACCAGTTGATGGCGTTGACGTAGATGCCGAGCGGGTTCACCCGAAGCCGTTCGGTGTCATGCGGCGGCTGGACCACGATTGTGAGGATCGCGGTCCAGTGCTCCGTGGTGGACAGCTGACCGCTTTCGTAACGACGCTCGGTCCAGGCGACGCGAAAGGAATCCGCGGAGGCACGGATGACCGAAGAGACCTCGACCGCCACCTGCTGCTTGCCGACTTTGGAGAAGGGGTCACTTCCGCGGGCATAATCATTGAGAGCCGCCGCACCCTGGTCGGTCGTCCACTCGTAGGCGCGCAGCCAATCCTGGCGCACGATGATCGGATCGGCCGGGATCGATCGGACCTGCTCGACGAAGCGGGCGAGGTGCCAGGCGATTTGCGGGTCGGTTGGCTTGTAGTCGGCAGTCGCCGGCGCGACCGTCTGCACCTGTCCGAGCGCATCGACCTGGACCACCCACGGCACCACCGATCCTCGCGCTGACATCCATACGACCGAGCAGGCGAGGCCAGCAGACAGGATCAGCGATCCGAAGGCCATGGCGCGCCAGTTCCTGGCTTGCACGCGGGCGGAACCGATGCGCTCGTCCCAAATCTGCGACGCCTTCTGATAGGGCGTCTCCAGTTGAGCTGATTTGCCGTAGTGGACGGCGGGTCGTCGAAAAATGTTCATTGGTCATTTGCCTTCGGAGAGAGAAATCGATGTGCCGCTGCCGTGGGCTTCGCCGGCACGCACGGCGTGCGCTGTGGTCTGGACGCCATGAGAGAGTTGCTGCGATCGCTGCATACGTTTGGCCCAGTCGGGCTGGCCCTTGCCCACGCTGCCCGCCTGGCCGTCGCGGCCGAATGACGGATCGTTGGCTGCACCGGCCCCGCCTCCGACGGTCCCCTGGGTCGATGAGCCACCGGTGGCCTCGACGGCCGAGTTGACCCCGGAAGCGAAGCTCGACTTCATGGATTGGCTGGCGCGCGCGGCGGCGCGCCTGAGCGGCGAGGTAGCAGCTGACACGCCTGCGCCTGCAACGCCGCCCAGCCCGGAGGCGATGCCCGCGGCGCCAGTCTGGCCAACGGAACCGAGAGTATAGGCGGCAGACGCACCGCCCGCGAGAGATGAGCCGCTCCGTGCCGCCAATGGCGCTGCGGACAAAGCCGCACTTCCGCCTCGGGTCGCGACACCAGCAGTGCCGCCGGCGACGAGCGCCATGCCGCCTGCCGCGAGACCTGTTCCAACGGCCGCTCCCGCCCCAAGCTGCGGTCCCCCGGAGACAAGACCGTTGGCAATGCCGGGACCGAAGATGCCGAGGCCAAGCAGTGACAGCGCCGCCAGCACGATCGCCATCGCCTGGTCGATTGTCGGGTTCTCGCCGCCGAAGCCCTGGGTGAACTCACCAAACAGCGTCGAGCCGATGCCGATGACGACGGCAAGCACAAGCACCTTGATGCCCGATGATATGACGTTGCCAAGCACGCGTTCGGCCATGAAGGCTGTCTTGCCGAAGAGACCGAAGGGGATGAGAACGAAGCCAGCCAGCGTCGACAGCTTGAACTCAATCAGGGTGACGAAGAGCTGCACGGCCAGGATGAAGAAGGCGAGCAGGACGAGCGCCCAGGCAAAGAGCAGGCAGGCGATCTGGATGAAGTTCTCGAAGAAGGACACGTAGCCCATCAACCCCGAGATCGCCTCAAGCAGGGGTCGTCCCGCATCGAGGCCGGTTTGCGCGACCTTGCCGGGACGAAGCAGGTCCTGGATCGAAAAGCCCGTGCCGCTCGCCTTCAGGCCGAGCCCGGAAAAGCTTTCGAAGACGACCTGGGCAAGGCTGTTCCAGTTGGAAATCAGGTAGGCGAAGACACCAACAAACAGCGTCTTCTTGACCAGCCGCGCGAGAATGTCGTCATCGGCGCCCCAACTCCAGAAGAGGGCGGCGAGCGTCACGTCAATGACGATCAGCGTGGTGGCGACAAAGGCGACTTCGCCACCAAGCAGGCCGAATCCACTGTCTATGTAGCGGGTGAAGGTGGCGAGGAATTGGTCGATGACGCCGGTGTTGCCCATGCCTATCGCGCCTCCGGCGAGGTCGCATCTTCCGGCGGCGCGCTGACCGGCCCAGACGCTGAGGTCGCAAATGGCGCTTTTACCCCGAGGAACCGGTCGCGCTGTTCAGCCCACAAGCGCAAGCAACCGCTGTCATGCAAAGCGACCTCACCCAATGTCTGGCAGCGGCGAAGACCCTCATGGAGCTGGTTCGGCGCCAAAGCGGCAGGCAATTGAGCGGCAGGCAATTGAGGAGCAGGATCGTGCGGCCTTTCCTCCTTCCGGTTCATCTCGAGCGCGGCCGCCGCGACTGCGATCGCGACGAAGATGACCGCGGCGAGGCGAGCGAGTAACTTGCCGTCCATGGCGGTGATGCTCACTGGTTGAACATCGTGGCATTGCCGGCCTGGTAGCCGGAGCCGGGGGTGAGGAAGCGACGGCGTTGCTCGCGGCCCTGGTCGGCGGCGGCGGCACGTTCGGCTTCGCTCAACGCCTGGGCGCGACCGTTGGCGGCGACAACGGCGGTGAGGTCCGCGAGCTGCTGGGCCTGCAGCGCGAGGAGCTGGTTGCCGGCCTGCGTCGCCTGCAGCGCGCCGGTCGCCGATTGGCTGGCGCCGACAAGCGCCGACATCTGCGTGCGATTGGTGTCGATGTTTCCGACCACACCCGCTTGCACGCGCATCGCATCCTGCAGGCCGCCGACCGTATTCTGCCATCGCGAGCGCGCATCGGTGACGAGTTGCTGGTCGGAGGCTGAGAGAGAGACGCTGCCATATTGGTGCTGGAAAGCCTCGTCGATCTGCTGGACGTCGAAGGCAACGTTCTGCGCCTGGCTGAGGAGCTGCTGCGTGCGCTGCACCGATTGCTGCAACTGTTGCAGCGAAGAAAAAGGCAGGCTCGCAAGATTGCGTGCCTGGTTGATCAACATCTGGGCCTGGTTCTGCAGAGAGGTGATCTGGTTGGTGATCTGCTGCAGGGAGCGCGCCGCCGTCAGCACATTTTGCGAATAGTTGGATGGATCGAAGACGATGAATGCCTGCGCCGGCGCAGTCACCATCAGCGAGGTCGCAACCGGTGCGGTGAGCAAGGCGGCGGCCAGCAACACAGCCCGAGAGCAGTTTCCACGGCTAGTCATGATTGGAGCTCCTTTTCAGCTTGCGGTAGGGAGGTGGAGAGGTCGGGAATGAGGTCAGCGGCCCAGCCGACGTTTCTGGCGCGCAGCCAGGCTGCGAGGAAGCCGTCGCGTCCGTGCTCGGCGGCGATGCTGGCGATCAAGGCCTGATCGGTTTTTGAGGATGCGGCGCAGAGCGCCAGCCCAACTTCGGACAGGCCAAGTTCGAAGAGGCGGTTGCCACGCCGGGACTGGCAGTAGTAGTCGCGTTTCGGCGTTGCGCGCGCCAGGATCTCTATCTGGCGATCGTTGAGGCCGAAGCGGCGATAGATCGCCGTGATCTGCGGCTCGATCGCGCGCTCGTTCGGCAAGAGCAGCCGGGTCGGGCAACTCTCGATGATAGCGGGCGCGATGTTCGAATTGTCGATGTCAGATAGCGACTGCGTGGCGAAGATGACGCTGGCGTTCTTCTTGCGCAGCGTCTTCAGCCATTCGCGCAACTGACCGGCGAAACCTTGGTCGTCAAGGGCGAGCCAGCCCTCGTCGATTATCAGCAATGTCGGCCGCCCATCAAGCCGGTCACCGATGCGATGGAAGAGGTAGGAGAGAACCGCCGGCGCGGCTCCGGTGCCAACGAGACCCTCGATTTCGAACGCCTGGACTGACGCCGCGCCAAGATGTTCCGCCTCGGCATCGAGCAACCGGCCATATGCACCGCCGATGCAGTAGGAGCGAAGGGCTTGCTTCAGGTCGTTCACCTGCAAAAGCACGCTGAGGCCGGTGATGGTGCGTTCCTCGACTGGCGCCGAGGCGAGCGATGTCAGGGCGGCCCAGATGTGTTCCTTGGCATCCGGGGTAATAGCGATGCCTTCGCGCGCCAGGATCGCCACCACCCAGTCGGCGGCCCAGGCACGCTCGTAGGTCTCGTGTATGCGGGCTAGTGGCTGGAGGGAGACCGACGGTTTCGTGCCTTCGGTGAGTTCGCCCCCGAAATCGTGCCAGTCGCCCGCCATGGCAAGTGTCGCGGCGCGGATCGAACCGCCGAAGTCGAAGGCGAAGACCTGGGCCCGCGCATAGCGGCGAAACTGCAAGGCCATCAGCGCCAGCAGCACCGACTTGCCGGCGCCGGTGGGGCCCACGACAAGCGTGTGCCCCACGTCGCCGACATGCAGGGACAACCGGAACGGGGTCGAGCCCTCGGTCTTGCCGTAGAGCAAGGGGGGCGCACCGAAGTGCTCGTCCCGTTCCGGCCCCGCCCACACGGCAGAGAGGGGAATCATGTGGGCGAGATTGAGTGTCGAGATGGGCGGCTGGCGGACATTGGCGTAGGCATGTCCTGGCAATGAGCCGAGCCAGGCGTCCACGGCATTGATGGTTTCGACCATGGCGGTGAAGTCGCGTCCGTGGATGACCTTCTCGACGAGACGAAGTTTCTCCCGCGACACCCGCGGATCGGCGTCCCAGACCGTGACGGTCGCGGTGACGTAGGCCATGCCCGCCACGTCGGCCCCGAGTTCCTGCAAAGCCATGTCGGCGTCGGCGGACTTGTTGGCGGCGTCGGTGTCCACCAGCACGGAGGCCTCGTTCGTCATGACCTCCTTCAGGATCGCCGCAATCGACTTGCGTTTGGCGAACCATTGCCGCCGTATCTTCGTCAGCAGCTTGGCGGCATCAGTCTTGTCGAGCAGGATCGCGCGCGTCGACCAGCGATAGGGAAAGGCGAGCCGGTTGAGGTCATCGAGCAGACCCGGCGTGGTCGCGGTCGGGAAGCCGACGATGGTGAGCACGCGAAGATGCTGGTCGCCAAGGCACGGTTCAAGCCCCCCGGTCAGTGGCAGGTCGGCCAGCAGCGCATCGAGATAGATGGGTGTCTCCGGGACGCACACGCGATGGCGCTTGGTCGAGATCGTCGAATGCAGGTAGGTCAGCGTCTCGCTGTCATCGAGCCAGCGGCATTCCGGCATGAAGCCGTCGAGCAGGGAGAACACGCGCTCGGTGCGGTCGACAAAGGCGCGCATGATTTCGTCGGCATCTATCCCGGACTGATCGCGCCCCTCGTAGAGCCACGTCTCGGCGCGGGCTGCTTGCTCGGCCGGCGGCAGATAGAGAAAGGTAAGGAAGTAGCTCGATACGAAATGAACCTCCTCCTCTTCGAACTCGGCCTTGCGCTCGGCGTCGACCAGGCGAGAGGCGGGATCGGGAAACTCGCTTTCGGGATAGGTCGCGGCGGCGTGCCGCTGCGCCTCGACGAAGAGGCTCCAACCCGAACCGAGGCGACGGACGGCATTGTTGATGCGCGAGGCCACCGCGACCAGTTCGGCCGCGACGGCGGATTCGAGATCCGGCCCGCGGAATTTGGCGGTTCGCTGAAAGCTGCCATCCTTGTTCAGCACCACGCCAGGCGCGACGAGCGCAACCCATGGCAGGTAGTCGGCAAGGCGGCTGGCGCTGCGGCGATATTCGGCAAGGTTCATCATGATCGCGCCCTTAAACGGACAGGTGAGTTGGGAGGCGCAGATGCCGGCGGCCAACTTCCACGAACAGCGGATCGCGCTTGGCGGCCCACACCGCCATGAAATGCCCAAGCGCCCAGATGACGAGACCGGCCAGCCAGAGGCGCAGGCCAAGGCCAACCGCGCCTGCCAGTGTGCCGTTCAGGATCGCGATGGAGCGGGGTGCGCCGCCAAGCAGTATGTGCTCGGTCAGCGCCCTATGAACGGCGACGGTGAAACCGGGCACTGCGTCGAGCTGTTCGAAAGCGGTTGCCATCAGATCAACGCTCCGCCGCCAAACGAGAAGAACGACAAAAAGAAGCTCGACGCCGCGAAGGCGATCGACAGGCCAAAGACGATCTGGATCAGCCGCCTGAAGCCGCCGGACGTATCGCCAAAGGCAAGCGTCAGGCCGGTGACGATGATGATGATGACGGCAATGATCTTGGAGACCGGCCCTTCGATCGACTGAAGGATTTTTTCGAGTGGCTGCTCCCACGGCATCGACGAGCCGGCGGCATTGGCGGCCGGGGCCACCATGAGAGAGATGACGAGGGTTGTCGCCGCCGTAGCCAGGTGCTCGCGGGAAAGATTGCGGATCATGATTTGTCTCCTGTGTTGTTCGGGGTGGCTTGGGAGGTGCGGTAGTCGCCGTCGGGTCCAAGGCCATCGATGCGTGCGAGTTCGGTCAGTCGCCGTGCGGGACCGCGTCCCGACAGGACCGCGACAAGGTCAATGGTTTCGGCGATCAGCGCTCGCGGCACCGTGACGACGGCTTCCTGGATGAGTTGCTCGAGACGGCGCAGCGCCCCGATCCCGGATCCGGCATGGATGGTGCCGATGCCGCCGGGGTGCCCGGTGCCCCATGCCTTTAGCAGGTCGAGGGCTTCGGCGCCGCGCACCTCGCCGATCGGGATGCGGTCTGGTCGCAGGCGCATTGAGGATCGGACCAGGTCGGAGAGCGTGGCGACACCATCTTTTGTGCGCATGGCGACAAGGTTGGGCGCGGCGCACTGGAGTTCACGCGTGTCCTCGATGATGACGACGCGATCGGCCCCCTTTGCCACTTCGGCGAGCAAGGCATTGGTGAGCGTCGTCTTGCCCGTGGACGTGCCGCCGGCGACCAGGATATTCGCGCGGGCAGCGACGGCAGCGCGCAACGTCGCCGCCTGGTCGTCTGTCATAACGCCAGCCGCCACGTAGTCTTCGAGTGTGAAGATCGCGACAGCTGGCTTGCGGATGGCGAAGGCCGGCGCGGCGACGACCGGCGGCAGCAGTCCTTCGAACCGTTCTCCGGTTTCGGGCAATTCGGCAGAGATCCGTGGAGAGCGCGGATGCACTTCCGCGCCGACGTGATGAGCCACCAGGCGCACGATGCGCTCGCCATCGGCGGCAGACAGCACCTTCCCCGTCTCGGCCAGACCTTCGGTGAGGCGGTCCACCCAAATCCGGCCGTCGGGATTCAGCATGACTTCGACGACCACGGGATCGTCCAGCAGCCGTGCTATTTCGGCTCCGAGCGCCGTGCGCAGCATGCGCGAGCTGCGGGCGCGTCCTTCGCTATTGTTTTGCGAAACCGTCATCTCGTCCCCGTCTTTCCGTTGGGGACAACTCGGATGGTCCCCGCTCGGGGATGACTAAGAGAACCGGATATCGGTTCGCTTCAACAAGTATATCGAGGCGTAGTAGCGTGGCGTGTAATTACAGGAGAGCGGCGGTGCGGCTGCCTTTTCTCGTTGATCGGAGAGCGATCGGGGTCGGATCGGTAAACCGGGCTCCCCACAACTCACGTCGCCGCGAGCCGCGCCTGTTATTGCCGATCTTAAGGAGAGGACACCGACGCGGGGGATTGCGCATCCGTCGCTAGATTCATCAGCGATAGCGCATAACCGCCATTTATACGCAATCGCGTATAAAGGCGCTCTATACGCGAGTGCGTATAGTGCGCGTGCAGATGACAGAAGAAGGGCTGCAATGATGAGCCTCGGTGTTGAACCGAACCGCGGCCCTCCGACCTCGAGGATGGCCTTGGTTGCCGTCGATAGGGAATGCGTCGAGCGGCAAATCTTGCTCGACTTCAACTGGAACCGAGGCCGAGCACGCGCTCCAGATTGTCATACGCCGCACGCTGCCTCTCTCGCGGCATGCGTTCCAGATTGTGCAGCTTCCAGCGGACCGCGGGAAGCCTGTCGGCGCCCACGACATCGAGCAGGCTCCAATCCGGTCGATTGGCTTTGAACGATATAAGAAATTTGCGCTGATTGTCGGTCAAAGCCCTGTTGAGGTCGCTGACCAGTCGTTCGCGAACGGTGAGGAGTTCGTCGAGGCTGACTTCGACCTGGGACATACGGACGAATTCCCCTTCGTAGATGCTGGCTATGTTCTTGCGGGTGGGTTGCAACAGTTCTGCCATCGTCCGGTTGTGGCTGATGAGGTAAACCAGAAAGGTCCTGACCAGATCCTCGGTGAGGCCCTCGCTTTCAAGGAGCAGCTTCACGTCAAAAAGATCCCGCGGATGCTGCCGGTCGAGTGCGGCACAGATTTTCCCGGCATACAGGTCCGGAAAAGACAGCAGTTGCATTTCGACATAGCCGAACTGCTCTTCGACCGCCGGCGATACTTCGCGCAATTCCTCTGGAAGCACGGACCCGCGTAGCACCGGGGAGAGCTCGATCTTGATTCGGTCGGCGCCCTGCGAAATGAAGAGGCGCAACGCATCGGCCTGTTGCTCGAAGGAGCGAATGATTTCGGTTCCGGGCATCGCGGCGCTGATGGCGTCCGCAATGCGGGCAAGCGCCTCCGCCACGTTCTTCAATGCCGTGTCGCGATCATCCATCGGCAGATAGACAAGGTCGATGTCGACGGAGAGGCGCGGCAGGTCGCGGACAAAGAGATTGATGGCGGTGCCGCCTTTCAGCGCAAACGATTTCTCGACTGCCACCAGTGGCAGGATGCGGGTCAGGAGGCGGACTTGTCCGTAGTAAGGGCTGGTGCTGTCCACATCTCCTCCGGGATGGTTATGCGATATTTTGAATCGAGTCTGCCGTCCTTGGCCAGAACCCTGTTGCCGCTACCAAGGCCGAGCGCATCGAGCGCTTTGGGAGCGGGCAGCTTCTTGAACCATGCATAATTATTGCGCTCGGCCATCCAGTAGAACAGGCGGCGAACCTTGACGCTGGTGCACTTGCGCAAAAGCTGCTCCATGCGCCGTGGCGAAAGCGTCGTCATCCCCTGAAGCAGTTGATTGGCGTGCTCGAACGAGACCGTCTCCGGAACATCCATCAGCACCTCCAGATAGGCCCTTTCGGGCGATGATAAGGTGACAGACCAAAAATCCTGCTGCCGGCCCGGAGCTTGCACATCTACAAGCGTGCGCTCGACCGGATCATATTCGCGGTGGACGAGCCCGAATCTCAAAAGCGAGGGAAGGCCGTTGTGGCGTATGAATTTTACGGTCGGTATCGCATGGTTCAGCCAGGCCGGCAAAGCGGCCTTACTGTAAAGATGCACTGTCCTTTGGCGCGACAGCGGCAGGTAATGCGCAAATCCCTGCAGCTCGAGCGCGGTCAGCCCGCCGACACTAAGATCCCTGCCGAATATGCTCTCCAAGGCGGCCACCACGCCTTGCCAGGTCAAATGAGTGCCGGGCCGCACATAGACGCCCGGCGCCAGCGATCTGAGCTGGTTGCTTTTGAGCAGATTATCGACTGCGTGACGATCAAACTGCGGGCTTTGTTTCTTTAGCCATTGCTTCGTTACCGGAAGCCCCTCGGGTAGCAGGGTTTGAAGCAGCGCTCGGCGATCAGCATTCGTTGGCATGGGTTTGTAGATTTCTGCATACGCGGCGATGATCGCCGCAATTTTCCATTTCTATAAACTATCATGATCGCCATCGGTTTACAACAATTGGAATTTGCGGCGATTATCGCCGCATTATGGAAAAAATGTAAACACATCTGTCATTAGCTGGACACCCGCCGACAACGCAAAGTGATGCGCCTAAACCCCGCCGGATTCTTTCGGATCGACATCCTCCGAAATTTCCTGCCGCAGCTTCGGCCCCTTCGCCAGCCGCCGGCCCAGGGCAGTGACAAAGGCTTCGTAGCGTTCGGCCGCTTTGGCACGCGCTGCCTGGGCTGCGGGCTCGGGCAAGGCCGGCGTGGTCGCCAACCAAAAGCGGACGAACACGGCCAAGGTCTCAACCGCGATGCCTATATCGCGTTCCTGCCTGGTTAAGCGGCGGTCGACCTGGTCCAGGCGTTTGGAGATCGCGGCCTCGCGCCGCTCGTCGGCGTCGGGCGACAGGAAAGATGCGATGGCAGCCTCTGCGATCATGGACTGGGATTGTTCGCGCCGCGCCGCGTAGTCGACGAGCATCGTCATGACGGGCGGATCGAGATAGACGGAAATCTGCACTTTTTTCTGGCGAG
Organism: Mesorhizobium sp. M4A.F.Ca.ET.050.02.1.1; assembly: GCF_003997725.1. NCBI lineage: Bacteria > Pseudomonadati > Pseudomonadota > Alphaproteobacteria > Hyphomicrobiales > Phyllobacteriaceae > Mesorhizobium > Mesorhizobium sp. M4A.F.Ca.ET.050.02.1.1. The sequence continues at coordinate 5,345 of NZ_RZSG01000027.1, read as the reverse complement.
CGGTCATGGCGGCTACAACTCCATGCCGTCATCGGGGTCCAGCGAAACCTGACGCGCCACGCCCTCTACGAGGCGAGCCAGGCGTCGATTGCTGACGGCATCATCGTCGCCATCATCCACCTGCTCGATCTCGAACTCGTTCTCGATCGCGGCCGTCTTCTCGACTGGCGGCGCGCGATTGAGTTCGGGCTGTTGGCGCTGCTCGGATCCCGTCGGATCTTCATCGTCCTGTCGCGGCGAACCTTGGGGAGTGTCAACAACGCCGCCGGCCAGGACCGGCAGGTGGCTCCAATCATCGGGATGCCTCCCTTGCGGACGGAACAGTTCAGGTGGCGGCAGCACGCGCTCCTGGAAGCGGGCATCCTCGTAGTAGCGGGCCTTCTTCGCTCGGATCGGCGGCACCCCCGCCACCATCACGATCTCGTCGGTCGGTGGAAGCTGCATGACCTCGCCAGGGGTCAGCAACTGGCGGGCGGTCTCTTGCCTCGACACCATGAGATGCCCGAGCCAGGGCGACAGCCGGTGACCAGCATAGTTCTTCATGGCCCGCATCTCCGTCGCTGTGCCCAGCGCGTCGGAGACACGCTTGGCTGTTCTTTCGTCGTTGGTCGCGAAGCTGACGCGAACATGACAGTTGTCGAGGATGGAGTTATTCGGGCCGTAAGCCTTTTCGATCTGATTCAGTGACTGAGCAATCAGGAAGCTCTTCAGCCCATATCCTGCCATGAAGGCCAGCGCGCTCTCGAAGAAGTCGAGGCGGCCGAGCGCTGGAAACTCATCCAGCATCAGCAGCAATCGATGGCGGCTGGTCTTTGTGTGCAGGTCCTCTGTCAGACGACGCCCGATCTGGTTGAGGATGAGGCGAATGAGCGGCTTGGTCCGATTGATGTCGGACGGCGGCACGACCAGGTAGAGCGTCGCCGGTTGCTTGCCGCCGACGATGTCGGCGATCCGCCAGTCGCAGCGCCTTGTCACCTCGGCGACGACGGGATCGCGATAGAGGCCGAGGAAGGACATGGCGGTGGATAGCACGCCGGAGCGCTCGTTATCGGATTTGTTGAGCAGTTCGCGCGCAGCACTGGCTATGACCGGATGCGGGCCGGGTTCACCGAGATGCGCGGTTCGCATCATCGCTGCCAGCGTCGACTCGATCGGACGCTTCGGATCGGAGAGGAACGCGGCAACGCCGGCGAGCGTCTTGTCCTTCTCGGCGTAGAGGACGTGAAGGATCGCGCCGACCAGCAACGCGTGACTGGTCTTTTCCCAATGGTTGCGCTTTTCGAGGCTGCCTTCCGGGTCAACGAGAATGTCGGCGATGTTCTGGACATCGCGAACCTCCCATTCGCCGCGGCGGACTTCGAGGAGTGGATTGTAGGCCGACGATTTCGAATTGGTCGGATCGAAGAGCAGCACGCGACCGTGCAGTGCGCGGAAGCCGGCGGTGAGCTGCCAGTTCTCACCCTTGATGTCGTGGACGATCGCGGAACCCGGCCAGGCAAACAGCGAAGGCACCACCAGGCCGACGCCCTTCCCCGATCGGGTCGGAGCGAAGCACAGAACATGCTCGGGTCCGTCGTGGCGCAGGTAGTGGAGATCGTAGCGCCCGAGCACGACGCCGTCGGCGCCAAGCAGGCCAGCCGCCTCCACTTCCCTCCTGCCGGCCCATCGAGCCGAACCGTAGGTGAAGACATTTTTGATTTCACGCGCCCGCCAAACCGACATGCCGATCGCAACAATGATCGAGAGGAAGCCTCCGGACACGGCGATCAGTCCGCCTTCCACGAAAACATTCGGAGCGTAGGCGTCGTAAAAGTACCACCACCAGAACAAGGAAGGCGGATAGTAGATGGGCAGGCCGGCCAGATCGAACCAGGGCGGCCCGAGTTGCGCCTGGTAGCCCAGCCTCCACGCGGTCCATTGCGTCGCTGTCCAGATCGTCACCAGAACGATCAGGAAGACCGTGAGTATCTGGCCCCAGAGGATTTTGGTGGCGGACATGGCATCATCCCTTCTTGTGTCCTTAGAGGCCAAGCCCCCGCTTGCGGCCAAAGCTCCAGTCGACACCTCCGCCATCCCGGGAGACACCGGAGACATGCTGGCCGAGATGTTTTTCGAGGGAGGGCGTCCAGGGCACGAGTTGAAAGCCAAGGCCGTCGTCGACCATGGCAAAGCGGCCTGACGCAAGCGACAAGCGCTGGCGATAGATGCCGGCGACATAGGCTCCACTGGCAGGACGGTTGAACGGCTGTCCGGACTCGGCCGCGATCTTTGCACCGACCAGTTCGAGTTCTCGGCGGCGCAATGTCTCGATCAGGTTGCTGTTGAAAACAACGCGCGCACCCAAACGCTTCGCAAGGCCTTCGCTGATGAGGTGATCGGCCCGCTGATCCAAAGCCTCGTGAACCTCGGCGCCGAAGCCACCTGCGCTCAAGGCGGCGGGCTCGCGAGCGATGGCTTGCCTGTCTAGCCAGGTCGCCCCAGCTGCCGTGATCTGCTCATGCAGGCCGAGGTCGGAGCGTACGGCGAGTGCAACCCTGCGCTGGCCCCTCGCATCTTCGAAGCTGCGCAATTCGAGGATCGACCCTGGCGGGCCGTCCCCAGTTGCCTCCAGATCGCCAAGTCTGATGTGGTGCGTGCGTCCGTCGACACCGTCGACGACGGCGTAGGCTGTGCCGCTCAGCTCGTCGTCGAGACCGCGATCGAGCAGCCGCCCGACAATGGGTGTATCGAGGCTTTCGGCGGCCAAGACATAACCGCCCGACCCGCGCTCGATCCCGCGCTCGGTCAAGGCGCGGTGCATTCGTTTGATAATGTCGCCACGCTCGCCGAGCGCGCGCAGGGTCGTCTCGGCCCTGTCGTCAATCACCCATTGATCTTGGGCAACTTGATCGGCAAGACCAAGGGCTTCGAGCTTGCGCAGGCGGCCGACCTTTTGCACGTGATACTCGTCGGTCGGCCTATAGGCACTTGGGGTAAGATCGATGGTGCCGGTGCGCGACATGTCGCGGCGCAGTTGACGGTCAAGCTGGGTCCAGCGTTCGGCTTCGATCTGCCGCTGCAGATTGCGGCGGATGTCGAGATCCGACCGAGGGCCGAGTTCCTGGGTAACGAGATCGGCGGCTCGGGCGCGCATCCCTTCCTTGATGTAGTCGCGTGAGATGACGAGATCTTGCCCGTCACCTGTGCGTCCACGCAGGATGACGTGGATATGGGGATTGTCGGTGTTCCAATGGTCCGCCGCGACCCAATCGAGCTTCGTGCCGAGATCCTTCTCCATATGCCGCATAAGGTCGCGGGCGAAGGATCTGAGGTCGGACATCTCCGGCGCATCCTCTGGCGAGACGATGAAGCGGAAATGGTGTCGGTCGCCATCACAGCGCTCGGCAAACACCTTGACGCTGGTGTCATCGGTCTCGGGGCTGAACATGCGGGCCTTTTCCCCGTCACGGGTCACGCCCTCGCGTTGCAGGTAGGAAAGGTGTGCGGTGAGCGGCACGCCACGCGCCGAGTGACGAACGACGCGGGTCTTGATGACCGTGACGCGCGAGCGACCGGTCAGCAGGCGGTTGGCCTGGATGTTGGCGATCCGGCCCCGGCCGAAGCGCGATCGGTTGCCAGGGCTGATTTGACCGGTGCGGGAGATGCTTCCACCAGCTTTCTTCGCCGCCGCCAAGGCCTGGGCGATGAACGGCCGCACGGCCTGATCGCGGTTGGTGCGTATTCGCCCCGGTCGGATGCGAAGCTCGCGCTCATCGGCCATGGCGTTGTCCTGCAACGTGGAAAAGAGGATGCCGATACAAAGCCTTGGGGATTCGACGCACATTGCGCCGAATGACCGCAATGTGCGCAGGGCACCTGAAAATCCCCAAAAACCAACCGACCGGCCAGCACACAATGTGCGGGCTTTTATCTAGCCATCCCTCGGTTGTGTTGCTTGCCTCTCCCCTCTCCGCTCGCCTTGCTGCGCCGGAGCACGAGATGATGCGAAAAGCGCTCACGCGGCTCATTGCGCGGACCTTTCACTCGCTCTGGGCACGAAGACGCCAGTTGAGCGAGGTTCGGCGTCAGCCCGTCTTGCCTTGGGCACAGCCTCCGAACCATCATCGCGGAAACGCCTCAGTTGCAGCGAACGGTCGCCGACCCGATCGCCCGGCTGCACAACGAAGAGCGATGCCAGCTTCCAGTTGTGCTGGGTCGGGACTGCCGGACCAACAGCTTCCCCTGCGCCGTCATTGCCGATGGCGGATGTAACGACGGTGACATAGGCGCGCGTTTCGCGAGGCAGCCGCCTGCCTTGCAGTGAGGCCTCGTAGCGTCCGGGACCGGCGTTGTAGGCGGCGATCCAGCCGGGCGATCCGTAGCGGTCGAGCAGTTCGCGGATATAGGCCGAGCCTGCGATGATGTTGTCGTGCGGATCGTAGGGATCGCGGCCCAGCCGGTACCTGTCGCGCAGGCCGAACCAGGTATCAGGCACAATCTGCATCAGACCCATGGCGCCCTTGCGCGATATGGCGCGTTGGTCGCCGGCGCTTTCGGCGATGAGAACGGCGCGGATCCACGCGGGCGGAAGGCGAAAGCGCCTCGCCGCTTCCGCGATGTGGACGTCATAGAGTTTGCGCGCCGACGGCAAGTCGACTGTCGGGCTCTGCGCCAGGGCATGCGCGGAAACCAGGCATAGGATGCTGAGCCCGCCAAGCACGCCAAGAGTTCTGCGCCTGCACGTGCGAGGCGATGCGGGCGCTCCCGGTTGGGTCGTCGACCGACGGCGCGCGGACATCACCTGTCCTTCTCTGCGCGCTCACGCGGGCGCGACCATTGCAAGGACCAGGACTTGTTGTCGTCGCCGTTCTGGAACAGATAGGCGCGGATCGGCTGCGCGAAAGTCGGGTCATCTAACTGCAGCGTTACGAACTCGCCGGCCTTTTCGCTCGAGTGTCTCCAACCGGCGCCGATCGCGGTGCCGTCTTCTGCGCCAGCGTGCACACGATAGTCGGGCGCATTGTCCGCATCGCTCGCTTCCGCCACGACGATCGCAACCTCGAGGTTGAGGCTGAGCGTGCGGATTCGACCTGAATACCCCGTCTGATGGCGGATAAACTCTCCGATCTGTGGCATGTCCTGTCTCCTGTCTTGATGGGTGCGGTGACGATCCAACGGCACGGAAGGCGCCGCCGGTGGCGCGCTCACCGCGCGGACGCGCGCCATTGGAAGCGGCCGTCGCCCTGCTCATCCGTCCACAGGGGAACCGCGCGGCCGACGATGTGATCTATGGGAAGGAGGCCGAAGTAACGTCCGTCGAAGCTGTCACGGACTTGACTGTTCATCACGAAGACGGCGCCGACGGG
>NZ_RZSG01000279.1:0-7042 GCF_003997725.1 Mesorhizobium sp. M4A.F.Ca.ET.050.02.1.1 | reverse complement strand
ATGATTGTCGATCTGAGGGCAATCAGGGCGAATTATCGACTTCTGGCATCCAAAACCTGAGGAACGACGGCTGCCGTTGTGAAGGGCAACGGCCATGACGCGCAACCGGGTCTCACACTTGTTCGATTAACACGGTCTGACCTGTGGCGGCCGATTGGGCCACCGCCTTTGCTAACTTCACACTCCAAACGCCGTCCTCGCCCGTCGAGGAGGGCCGGCCTTTCCCTTGCATAGCGGCCATGAAATCGGAGACACCGCGGTCATACGTGACCTTGAGTTCAAGAGGTATGTCTTGCTCACCGTCGGATGTTCTTAAAACGACGCGGCCACCAGGGGCCTGTGACATGACGTCGATGCCAAGAATGCTGCCGGCGGAGCCATGGATTTCGACGCCGCGCGGGCCATAACCGACGACAAAGCTGTCATGGCATTGCACCAAAATGTTGCCTGGAAATTCCCATACCGACATGACGCTGTCCTCGATGCCGCTCGCCCCTTCGCCAGAGGCAGTCGCCAGTGCGGTGATCTTGGTGGGATTGCTCTCCAGATAGAATCTAAGGAGATCTGCATCGTGCACGGTGATGTCGTAAATAACCCCGGCGCCCGCAGCCTTCTCGAAAAGTCTCCAAGTCTTTAGGCTCTGGGGTAGCGATCCTGCGTGGAAAATGCGGATGGAGTTGATTTTTCCTATCGCTCCCTCGCGCAGAAGTCGCTTTATCGCTCGGTGACTCTCCATGTTGCGCAGATGGTGGTTCGTAGCGAGTACCACGCCTTTGCGTTCGGCTGCCTCAACGATCGATTGCGCGTCCTTCGGCTCCAAAGCGAGCGGTTTTTCACAAAGCACGTGCTTGCCGGCTTCTATGGCAGCCAGCGCCTGCGACAGGTGCTGGTCGTTCTTGGTGCTTATGTAGACCGCGTCGATTTCTCGATCGCTCAACATCGGCTCAAGCGAGTCATAGGCGTCGGGAATACCCATCTGGTCTGAGAAGGCTTGGGCGCGGCTCAAATCGCTGCTGACGGAAGCCTTAACCCTGCCCAGCGGATGCTTGCGTATGGAGTCGACCATCCACTCGCGTGCGATGGTGCTGGCGCCAATTAGGCCCCAGGAAACCACTTTCTCGTTCATTGCGATGCACTCCCCATTCACTCCCGCAGGGTTGCAGGAGCCTGATGCTGGCGATAATTTGTCTGACTAAAGTGCTATTTGTCAACGTGCTGACAACTGTAAATGGCGGACTGCCCCAGTCTGATTTCGAATTTTTCCGTGCAAAAGGGCAGACTTAGCGCCGTCATGCACGCGCATTGCATGCCCACCGGAGGCCGTGCGCAGGCCGGGCTTCTGATTTGTGATTGACATATATGTAATAAAAGCTAACGATAAGTCGGACATGAGAAGCCGGCGATCTGAGATGGCGACTCTGAACGACAGGCAACGCGGCAGTGTCAGCGTCGGGTAATGGCTCACGTATTGTCAAGAAGAGGCAAAAGAAACGCCCAGAAGACCGCAAACAACAACCTTGTATAGCAACCGTAGTTTCATCAAGGGGAATGAGAAATGCTTAATCGGAATCTGGTTCTTGCGACGGCCTTGTTGCTGTCCGGTTCGACAACGATGGCGCTGGCGGGCGGGCCGAATGTGGAGGTTATGCACTACTGGACCAGTGGCAGCGAGGCGGCCGGACTGAATGTGCTCAAGAAGCTCCTCGAGGAGCGTGGCGTCACCTGGAGCGACTCGCCGGTGGCCGGCGGTACCGGGATGAACATGGTGCAGGTGCTGCGCGCCCGCATCGCATCCGATACCGCGCCAGCCGCAGCGCAGATGCACGCTCAGCAGGTCCAGGCCTGGGCATCCGAGGGCGTGCTAACCGATCTGACGGACCTCGCCAAGAAGGACGACTGGGCCAAGGTGATTGCCCCGGAACTTGTTCCTCTCATTTCCCATAACGGATCGTATGTCGCGGTTCCGGTGAACGTGCACCGTTCGAACTGGCTCTGGTACAACAAGAAAGTCTTCGATTCCGCCGGCCTGCAACCGCCTACGACCTGGGACGAATTCAACGAAGTTTCCGAAAAGCTTCTCGCCAAGGGCGTGACGCCGCTGGCCTTGGGTGGTCAGCCCTGGCAGGAGTTGGATCTCTTCGAGAATGCTGTTCTTGGCATTGGCGGCGCCGACTTCTACCGCAAGGCTGTCATCGACGAGGACGAAGCAGCGCTTCGCAGCGACACGATGGTCAAGGTCTTCGACCAGCTGCGTAAGATGAACAAATATGTCGATTCCAATTATCCCGGCCGCGACTGGAACCTTGCTACCCAGATGGTGATCAAGGGCGAGGCTGGAATGCAGATCATGGGAGACTGGGCGAAAGGCGAGCTGTCGCTCGCCAACCTGCAGCCCAACGTTGACTACGGCTGTGTGCCCGCCCCGGGCACGAAGGGAAGTTACGTCTGGCTGACCGACAATTTCGGCTTCTTCAAGACAAAGGACAAGGACAAACAGGCCGGCCAGCTCGCCATGGCATCGGCGATCCTGGACAAAGGGTTCCAGGAAGCCTTCAACATCAAGAAGGGCTCGATCCCTTCGCGGATCGACGTTTCGATGGACAAGTTCGACTTCTGCGGCAAGGCCGCCTTTGCGGATCGCGCGGAAGCCCAAAAGAGCAAGAAATCGCTGCCGTCACTGGCACACAATGCCGCGGCCGGCGCAACGAAAACGGGCGTCTTCACCGACGTCGTCTCAACGTTCTTCGAGACGCCCAGCGTGACCTCGCAGCAGGCTATCGACCAACTCGTAACCGGCCTTAAATCCGCGCAGTAGCGGACCGGATCGAGGTCAGGCGACGATCGCAGCCGTCTAACGAAGCTGCGATCGTCGGCTTTTGCGAGACGAAAGGATTCCTGTGTCAACGACTTTCCCGGTCCTGCAAACCGCGAAGCGCGGGCAATGGCGTGAAGGCTCCGGCGTCAAGCTCTGGCTTGCCCGCAACGCGTCCCAACTGGCGTTGGCTCCATCGGTCGCTATCATCCTTCTGGCGGTCTACGGCTTCATGGTGTGGACGGGGGTGGTGTCGTTCACAGCATCCAAGATGCTCCCATCCTATGAATTTGTCGGCCTCGATCAGTACTGGCGCCTCTGGAGCAATCCAATATGGCGTATCGCGGTCGACAATATCTTCATTTTCGCGATCCTGTTCATTGCGATTGCATCGGTCATCGGGATGGCACTGGCGATCCTGGTCGATCAGAAGATTCGCGCCGAGGGCTTTTTTCGAACGATATACCTCTACCCAATGGCGCTGTCGTTCATCGTGACGGGAACAGCCTGGAAGTGGATCCTCAATCCGGGCCTCGGCATCGAGCGAATGGTGCGGCTATGGGGCTGGGATAGCTTCCGGTTCGACTGGTTGGTGGACCCTCGGTTTGCGATCTACACGCTCGTCATGGCAGGGGTCTGGCAGTCGTCCGGATTCGTTATGGCCCTGTTCCTGGCGGCGCTTCGAGGAATTGACGAGGATATCACCAAGGCCGCGAGGCTTGATGGGGCCGGCAGCTTTCAAATCTACCGGCGCATCATCATACCGCAACTCGGGCCAGCCTTCTTGACCGTGTTCGTCATCCTGACGCAGCAGGCAGTGAAAAGCTTCGATTTGGTGGTGGCTCTAACCGCCGGGGGCCCTGGAAACAGCACGCACCTTCCCGCGACGTTCATGTACATGCAGACATTTGGTCGAGACCAGATGGCAGTGGGCGCAGCCAGTGCCATGATGATTTTTATGACAGTCACCGCGGTCGTGGCACCATACCTTTATTCCGACGTGAGGAAACAACGCGATGACGCATGACAGCATCGCTCTCGAAAGGGGAGGGCGCTATCATCTTCGGCGCGTATTCATCTATTGCTGCTTGATCTTCATCGCGGCTGTCTATCTGCTGCCGCTCGTGGTCGTGGTATTTACGTCTCTCAAGAATATCGACGAGATACGCAACGGCTCCTTGCTTTCGCTGCCGAAAGCGCCAACCCTGGAAGCTTGGCAGCAAGCCTGGTCCGACGCTTGCATTGGCCTTCAATGTTCAGGTTTGAAGAGCTTCTTTCTCAATTCAATGATCCTGATCGTCCCCGCTGTAGGTTTGTCAACCGCAATCGGAGCCATAAACGGTTTTGCGCTCACGCATTGGAAGTTTCGTGGCTCCAACGTTATATTCGCCTTGCTCCTTTTTGGCGTATTCATTCCATTTCAGATAATCCTCATTCCAATGGCGCGTTCGCTCGGCGCGGTTGGCCTGGCGAATACTATGCCGGGGCTCATATTGGTTCACGTGGTATATGGGATCCCTTTCACAACGCTTTTCTTCAGGAACTATTTCGTCTCTCTGCCTGCCGAATTGGTTAAGGCCGCAAAGGTAGATGGCGCGGGTTTTTATCAAACCTTCTTTAGGGTCATCCTGCCCATTTCAATCCCCTGTATCGTCGTCGCTGTGATCTGGCAGTTTACCAATATCTGGAATGACTTCCTCTTCGGCACAACATTTACATCCGGAGACAACGTTCCGGTGACCGTGGCTCTGAACAATATTGTCAACACGACCACCGGCGTGAAGCGCTACAACGTGGACATGGCGGCAGTCGTGCTGACCGCGCTGCCAACGATCGCCATCTACGTTCTAGCTGGGAAGTACTTCCTTCGCGGCCTGATGGCCGGTTCCGTGAAGGGGTAGGGAGAGCCGGCAAGTTTATTGGAATCCTGGCTCTTGGCGCGTCAGCAATGGCGCCCAGGTGGCAGAATGGATCTGCGCGCCAGACGGATGAGCAACACATGGACGCTCCTACGACCTTGCAATTGCCACTAGGCTTCGCCCTCGAGGCACACTGGGAATATCACGCCTGGCTGATGTTTGCGATCTGGATCGTTCTGGTGCCCGGCATTGTTCTTCTCACCAGGTACGGCAAGCCGCCGCCCTCTCGCGAAGGCATACCGAAGGGAAATCCTAAACTTGGTCGCAAGCTCTATTGGTTCACCGTTCATCGCCTGGGACTTTCCTTTCTCGCCTTCTGCAGCCTTTGTGCAGGGTCAATCGCCTTGCTGGCGAACGGAGGCTTGAGTGCCACGATCCACGCGGTATTTGGCATTACGACCGTCATTCTCGGCATCCTCCAGCTTGTGAGCGCGCGCCTTCGCGGGACCCATGGCGGCCCCGATGCATCCACCCGGAGCACTATGACCGCGACCGTCGGTCGGGGCGATCATTATGATATGAGCCCACAACGCCGATGGTTCGAGGCCTACCATAAGATTGTCGGGTACTTCACGGTGGCCCTGGCGTTGGGCGCAGTGGTGACAGGCCTGTCGCAATACTGGATCTCTAGCCTAGCTGTCGGCCTCGGCCTCACCGTTATCATGTGGGTGGTGACTATGATCGTCCTGGAGGCAAAGGGATTCCACCACGATACATATCTGTCGAACTTCGGCACCGGAGCTCGTCACCCCTTCAACAAGCTTCGCATCGATCAGTTGAATGGTGACTAGGTACGCTGCTGCCCACTCTCGGCCGTTGGCCGTCTCTAGAGCGTTTCGCCGGCGGGAGCGGCGAACCGCTCTATGTCTTGTTTAAGCAATTCCGGACGGAAAACCGCCCAACTTTTCCTGGGATTGCTCTAAACCGCGCTTTCGCCGACGCTTTGTGGCGCCTTGCGCTTCGCGCCGAAGCTGAGCAAGGCGGTGCGGTAGCGCTCCTCCGCCTGCTTTTTCGACCTCACCCGCATCATGTCTTTCCAACCGATATAGCCGATGAGCCGTTCATCCTCGCGTGAGACGACCGGCAGATGCGAGACATTGGCCAAGAGCAGCTTGTCGGAAAGCGCCTCCAGATATTCGTCCGGATAAGCGAGCGTGATCTTGCTGCCGGAGAGCAGCTCGCCGAGCGTCGCCTTGCGATGCTTGCCATTACGACGCCAGCGCAGGATCGCGGGCGGATCGATGACGCCCAGCACATGTCCCGCCTCGTCGATCACCGGGAAGCTCGGATGCCGTGTGTCCGGCGCGGTCAGGAATGCGGCCGCGCCATGCAGCGTCATCGCCGCCGGCACGCTCTCGACGTTGGTCGTCATCACTTCGCGCACCCTGGTCAGCGCGAAGGGGTCGACGCGGTATTCGCGAATGATGTGATGCCCGCGCCGCGCCACTTTCTCGGTCAGGATCGAGCGCTTCATCAACAGCACGGTCACCGCATGCGCGGTGGCGCAGGCCGCGATCAGCGGCACCAGAACATGCGTGTTTCCGGTGAGCTCGGTGGCGAAAAAGGTCGCGGTCAGCGGCGCGCGCATGGTGCCGCCCATGGTCGCGGCCATCGCCAGCAGCGGCCAGAAGCCCGGGCTCGCTTCGGGCAGGATGCCCGACAGCACTGCTCCCATCGCGCCGCCCATGATCAGCAGCGGCGCCAGCACGCCGCCCGAGGTGCCGGACCCCAGCGCGACCGACCAGATGATGGCCTTCACCACCAGAAGCAGCAGCGCGGCGGTCGCCACCGTGCGGCCGTCGAGCATGTTGGCGATGTTGTCGTAGCCGACGCCAAGCGCCTGCGGCTCGATCAGGCCGCCGATGCCGACCACCAGGCCACCGATCATCGGCCACCACATCCAATGTATCGGCAGCTTCAGGAAGGCGTCCTCGCAGGCATAGACCAATTGCGTCAGCAGGCCTGAAAGCAAGCCGGCGCAGATACCGATAAGCACCCAGCCGCCCAGCCCGGTGACAGATGCCTCCATGGTCCCTGAGAACGGAAAGATCGGTCCTGGCAGGTGCAGCAAAGTGCGCTCGACTTCGGCGACGATCGCCGCGACCGCGACCGGGATGAAGCTGCGCGGCGTCCATTCGAACAGCAGCAGTTCGACGGCAAGCATGATTGCCGCGATCGGCGTGCCGAACACCGTCGTCATGCCGGCGGCCGCGCCCGCGACCAGCAGCGTTTTGCGCTCATTGTCGCTGACCGGCAGCATCTGCGCGATCAGCGAACCGATGGCGCCGCCGGTCATGATGATCGGTCCCTC
>NZ_RZSG01000278.1:0-7060 GCF_003997725.1 Mesorhizobium sp. M4A.F.Ca.ET.050.02.1.1 | reverse complement strand
GCATGGCGGGCCTCTCTCGTTCGCGATCCAAAACAAAGCGGAAAAAGGCCGCGGCCGGCGCGACGTTAATCCGACGGCAATCCTTTCATATTAGCGTGGCCGCATATTCCGGGGATTGCTGAGGGGGTCAGCGGCCGATGGCGATGGTATCACGTGGCGCGGCTGGCGCGTTGAAAGCAGACGTGCCGGCAAGCCGGGGCACGGCGGGCCTCGCCGAGGCGATCGGCCGGATGGCGCAGCTGATCGAGCATTCGCGGGAGCGGATCCGGCTGCTCGAGGCGGTGATCGAGAATTTCCCCGGCGGCGTCTCGCTGTTCGACCAGGATCTCAACATGGTCATCTGCAACCAGCGGCAGCGGACCCTGCTCGACTATCCGGACGAGCTCTTCGCCAATGGCTATCCGTCGATGGAGATGCTGTTTCGCTTCAACGCCGAGCGTGGCGAGTACGGGCCGGGCGAAGTCGAACTGCACGTCGCGCGCCGGCTGGCGCTGGTCAGGCAGCGCGAGGCGCATGTCTATGAACGGACCCGCCCTAACGGAACCGTCGTCGAGGTGCGCGGCATGCCGATCGAGGGCGGCGGCTTCGTCACCACTTATTTCGACGTCACAGAGCAGCGCCGCGACCAGGCGACGATCGCCCACATGGCGCATCACGACGCGCTGACCGACCTGCCCAACCGCATGCTGTTTTCCGATCGGCTGCAGAGCGCGGTGGCGCTTGCCAGGCGCGGCGCGCTGATGGCCGTGCATTATCTCGACCTCGACAAGTTCAAGCCGGTCAATGACGGCTTCGGCCACAAGGCCGGCGACAGGCTGCTGATCGACGCGGCCACCCGGTTGCGCGGCGCGGTGCGCGACCACGACACGGTGGCGCGGCTCGGCGGCGACGAATTCGCCATCGTCCAGACAGGCATTGCCGCAAAGGGCGACGCGGCAGCGCTTGCCTCGCGCATCATCGATCGCTTCCGGGAACCCTTCACGGTGGCCGGCAAGCCGCACGTCCTTGGGCTCAGCGTCGGCATCGCGCTAGGGCCTGGCGATGGCGTGAGCTCCGACGAGCTGCTGCAGAAGGCCGATATGGCGCTCTACCGCAGCAAGTCCGGCGGACGCGGGAAATTCCACTTCTTCGAGGCTTGAAAAGCGGGGCGCGTTTCGACGGCAAAACAGGCTTCCCCAAACATGCGCAAATGCTAATATGGCTGTGCGCGGGGACAACACCCAATCTTCGCGTGGGAGCGTCGGCGGAGTCTCCATAGAGCTGCCTCGGCCGGCGCTCCGTCTCGCGTGCCGCCTCGCAGGCACGATCTCGTCGGGAGAAACAACGGCCGCGGCGGAGACGCTTCCGCACGCCCCCCGACCGCAATGGGAGGAAATCATGTCGCATTACGTCATACTCGTGAACTTCACCGAGCAGGGCGCCAAATCCATCAAGGACACGGTGAAACGGGCGGAGGCATTCAAGGCGATGGCCGCCGACAGCGGAGTGAAGGTGAACTCGCTACTGTGGACGCTCGGCCAGCACGACGTGGTGGCCACCGTCGAAGCCAATGACGACATAGCCGCCACCGCCCTCAGCCTCTCCGTGGCATCGCTCGGCAATGTGCGCACCCAGACGCTGAAGGCCTTCGACGCCGCCGACATGGCGAAGATCCTCGGCAAGATGGCCGTCTGACGGCAAGCAGCCCGGCGCGAGGCGTCACGCCGGGCATGCCCGAGCCCCGGAGCTGCCGGCTCGCGTCAACCGCCGGTGGAAGAGGTCAAGACAACTCTTGCATGCAACACCGCAAGGCCCTAAGTCCTAAGACGTAGGTCGCAGATCACAAGCCGAAAGGCAGATGAGAGCGCGGCACTGGTGCCAACTTGCGACCATGCGTGAAAGGTGCAACGCTCTAATAGGGTAGAGACATGGGCGGGCATTCCGGGCGTTGCAGTCCGGAGCGTTCGATCGGGCAAATGTATTTTCCGCAGTTCCTTGTGGGAATGTCGGTCACGCTTCTCGTGGTCCTTGGATGGACCTACGCGGAGACGGGATCGCTTTGGCAATCGCTGGGCTGGGCCTTCGTCGCCGCTTTGCTGCTGCAGGTGGGCTATTTCGTCGCCGTGCTGGCGATCATCTACGGCCGCGGCTCTTCAGTCGCCAAGACCAGCGACAGTTCGCTTCCGGCCAAGATGCCTGGCCCCTTCAAGCGCGATGGCATCCTCTTCAGCCTGCTATCGCGGCTGCTCTAGGCGCCCGGCGATTGGCGCGAGCCGAGGCGACAGCCAATCCCCCTGTGAGGGAGATTGGCAACTCCGCCGTTGGCGTCAGTTCCTCAGCGAGGCGCCGACTGCAGGCCTGAGGCGGCCGGCACCGGTTCGGATGAGAACACCACCACGGCGAAAATCAGAATCGCGGCGGCGACGATCAGCGAGCCGCCGGCCACCACCGGCTCCAGTGCCGGATTGCCGTGCAGCATCAGGTAGAGCGCGGGCATCATGATCACCAGGCCGAGCGTGTAGAGGCCGTAGTGGAGCATGGCGATGCGGCGGGCCGCCTTGGCCGGATTGAGCGCGTAATAGCCGCCGAACAGTGCCGACGTAACCCAGCCGAGAAGGTTGATGTGGGCGTGCGCGGGAAACGCGCCATGGTCGCCCGAGATGGCCATTTCCAGGCCGGCGGCGACGCCCAGCATGAGAAACACGATGGCGGTCTTGAAGAAGAGTTCCGAAACCCGTGGCATGTTGTTGTCCTCCCAATGCCTTTTGATCCCCTATACGCTGGAGACTACATTGGGAGAGAAAGATTTGCCATGCCGAACATGGGCTTAGCGGTGGTTTTCCCCGTTGCGATGAATGGAGGCGAATAGCGAACAGGGAGTAGCGAATAAGGACGAGCGAGTAGTGAGTAGCCAGCAGTGAATGGTCGGTGCCGCGGTATGCAGCACCCCCATTTGCTATTGCTACTCCCTACTCACTCTTCCCTACTTACTCATTCCGTCGTTTCCGTTTCCTCTTCGGCCGGATCGGAGGTCGTGTCATCGGTCGTCGCCGCGGCGGCGTCCTGCTCCGCCAGCTTGGCGGCTACCTGGTCGATCTTGTCGTCGAGCACGCCCGTGGCCCACTCTGTGACCTCGTCGTCGACCGGCTTGTTGGCCATCTCGGCAAGCGCCGCGTCGAGCGATGGGACTTCGGCAGCGGCTTCGTCGGCCGCGGTCTGGGCCGCGGCGGCTGCCGCTTCGGCGTCAGAGATGGCAGTCTCCTGATCGGCGATCTGCCCTTCCAGATCGGCGATCTGCGCGGCCTTGGCCGCCTCCTCCTCGGGCGTTGCCGGCGTCAGCGCATTCGCCTCGGCGAGCTGCTCGTTGAGGTCGGCGAGTGCGGCCTGGGCGTCGATGACCGCCTGATTGGCGGCTTCGACCGCGGCCTGGGCGTTCTGGGCATTCGCGGATGCCATCACATAGGCCTGCACTGCGGCGAAGTTCTTGCTCTTGGAGTTCATGTAAGCGTTGATGTTGCGCTGCAGCGAGTTCAGCCGGCCGAGCTTGGCGTGGAGATTCTTCTCCTTGGGCGTGGCGGCGACCTCGACGTCATCGACGGCGGCCTGCGTCTTCTTGCCTGACTTGGCCGATGCCGACTTGCCATGCGTGCTCTTGCCGTGCGTGCCGGAATTGCCGTGCGTGCCGCTCTTGCCGGAATTGCCGCCGCCACTATTGCCGTGGCTGCCGCCACTGTTGCCATGGCCGCCGCCGTTGCCGCCGCCATTGCCGTTGCCGGCCAGCGCCGGAGAGGCCAGGAGCGCGAATGCGGCCACCGCCGCCAATAGGGTTTTTCGGGTTGTCATAGTACCTCCTCGGGGATTCGCCACCTCGCCTACCCGCTATAGCAGTGTCGTATGCAAATTTGCTAATTCGAAGAAGTAAACTTTAGACAAATATAGTAGCGATGCGCGACCAACGCGCCGAGCGGAACGGGTAAGATATTGAAACCAAAGAGGATTATGGCGAACCAATAGCGACTGCACCCTTTGGACCGCAGAAGCCCTATACTGATCAGACCTTGGTCCTAACTGATCATGGGACGCAGTTACGCCAGCAACATCTTGCAGAACACCAAGTGAAACCTTTTGGCGGCAAGATGCTCAGCTTGCAACCAAAGGTACAGTGACTGTCGTTGCGTAATTGATCGGATACTGGTCGAAATACGGGAACTCGATGACGAAGGCGTAGCTGGCGGTCAGGTGCGCCATCTTGAAGCCGCCGCTGGCGGGATCGGTCGCTATCGTCACGACGACGTTCTTCAGGCCCAGCGCCAGCAGTTTCTGTGTGGCGATCGCCTGGATCTGGCTCTGCGAGAGCGTGTTGTTGAGCTGCAAGGCGCGGGCCGACGTTTCCAGCGTGTAGCGGACGGTCGACGTGGCATTGAACGACCAGCCGAACGCGAAGATGCCGAACAGCAGCATCACCAGGAACGGCGCGATCAGCGCGAACTCCAGCCCGGCGCCGCCGGACCGGTCGCCGAGCCATCTGGCGATCCGTTCAGCGGACACGGATCACCTCCTGATGGGTCATGACGCGCGGATCCGGAAAGATGCCGAAATTGAACGGCGGCACCCAGGTGCCCGTCGCCGTGATCTGGATGAAGGCATTCGGCAGCTTGGTTCCGCCGCAGATCGTAGTCTCATCCACCACCGTGGTGCCGCACTTGTAGGATCTGACCAGCACGACCGCGGCATCTTCGGGCTTGTTGTCCCAGCTCGAAAACGCGACCGCCTGCGTTCCCGCGTCATTGGTCGCGCCGGCCATCACCAGATTGGCCGCGGTTTTGACACCGGCGCGCATCTGCAGGTAGCTCGTCACGTAGGACCAGCCGTCGGCGATGCCGAGGCAGACGAGGCACAGGATGGGCAGCACCATGGCAAATTCCACGGCGGCTATCCCGGTCTTGTCCCGGAAGATGCGTGCGACCCGCTCACCCATCCGGCTACTCGACGAGCTGAACGGACTGCGCCGCCGGAATGTCCTTCATTCCGTAGCTGGTGCAGTCCTGCTTGATGGTCGTGCTGCCGGACCACTGGATGGTGTCGGCGACGACCTGGGTGCAGCCGCCGTTCCCCGAGAAATTGCCGAGGTAGTTGACCTGCTGCCTGGGGAAATAGATGGCGCCGGTCAAAAGCGAGTCCGCCGTGCCGTTGAACGTGCTCTGCGCCGCGGTCCCCGTCCTGTCGCCGTAGAACAGCACGCCGGAATAGGTGCCGGAGGTCGGCGCGCTCAGGTTCACCGTGGCGTTGCCGTTCATGCTGACGGTGTTGCTGCCGGACATGAAGATGGTCACGCCGGTGCAGGGTGCGGCGCAGGTGATGACCGCGTTGGCGTTGATCTTGAAACCGCCCTGCACGACATAGACACCGGAAGAAAGCGCGACATTGCCCTTGAGGTCCATGCCGCTGCAGTAGGTGCCGGCCTGGAGCGTTTGCGACGTCTTGTTGCCGTTGACATTCCTGCACGGGTTGGTGGCCGCGGGCGTCGGCAGGCTGGCGTAAGGATCGGCGGCAGGCAAGGCCTTGGTGACGTTGGAGCTGCAGGTCGTGGTCGCCGGATTGTTCAGCACCATGCCACCGACGGTGACAAGGCAGTCGGCCTTGAGCGCGGCCGATCCCTGCGTCCTGATGGCGTCCGCAGCAACCGAATTCGACATGATGACGCAGCCGGTGAGGTTGACGCTGGTGTTGCCGGAGAAGAGCGCCGCCTGCGGGGCCGACTGATTGAGCGCCTGGACGCAGGCCTTCGAGGCGTCGGTGATCAGCGCTACCGCCCTCGCCCGCTGCGGAACCGGGCTGCTGTTGAAGATGGCCGTGAAATAGCGATCGAGCTGCTGGTTGACGATGACCTCGACCGCCTTCTTTGCGGTGTTGGGGCCTGAAGACGGCGGCGTGTTGACCTGGATCGTGCCAGCAAAGCCGTTGGTGGTTGCCGAGGTGGTGGAGGCGGCGACGATGGTCGGGTTGTCCGAACCGGCGACCTTTTCCAACGCGCCCGCATAGGCCGCGGCATCGGCCACCGCCTGCAGCTTCAGGCTGCTGTAGTACCAGAGCGAGGTCTCGACACCGAGGCCGGCGCCGCCAACGACCACCGGCAAGGCGAAGGCGAAGATGACGGCGACGTTGCCGCCCGCGCCTCTGCGTCCCAGCAGGCGGTGAAAGTGATCCATGAAGAAACGGGCGCGCAATGCCATGCCACCATATGAGCAGGCATGCATAAACGAATGCCTAAGATTTTCGCTCGACTTGTCGCGGGCGGCGCTTGAAGGGCCGATTTTTCAAAGACTTGCCGCAAATGGCGCGTCTTTGATATAGCGGCTTATGGCGCCCTGAGGATATCGGCGCCCGGCTGCTCGTCGAACAGCACGGAACAGCCGCGTTCCAGCGCCACGGCCGACAACTCGTTCGCCACCATCTCGTCCGGCGAAATGAAATCCCCGGTCAGCACGCGCAATTCCTCCACTGCCCGTGCCATCGAAACCAGGCGTCCGGCGGCACGGCCGGTGACGCAGGCATTGACGATATAGACGAGGTCTGAAATCTCGAAATGGCCCATGTCAGGCCTCCCGCAAACGGCGTCCCTATCCGTCAACAACGCCGCCGGCCAGACGATGTTCCGGTCTTCGGCATCGTACCTCGTCATGCTGCACTGCGCTGCGACGCCCCCCAAAGTGACAAAAAAACGAGATTCCGACAAGATTGCGCATCCTCGCCGTTGGCCGCGACGAATGCCCTCGCCGGCCCCTCGGCGCCGCTTGACAACAGACCCTGTTTGTTCTCTTTTTGTTCGACAAAAAATTCCTTAAAACAGGCCCTGCTAATGCTGCAACGCCGCAAGGTGAACGGGATGGCGCAGGGCGCAGAAGCCACCATCCTGCATGCCGATCTCGACGCCTTCTATGCCTCGGTCGAGCAGTTGCTCGACCCCTCGCTCAGGGGCAAGCCGATCGCCGTCGGCGGTGGCGTGGTGCTGGCCGCCTCCTATGAAGCGAAGGCCTTCGGCGTGCGCGGCGGCATGCCCGGCCGCAAGGCACGCGAGCTT
>NZ_RZSG01000277.1:0-7081 GCF_003997725.1 Mesorhizobium sp. M4A.F.Ca.ET.050.02.1.1 | reverse complement strand
CGTGGAGGCTGCCGCGGCGCGCCAGCAGCGTCACCTTGCCCACCTGGCTGGCCAGGAAGACCGCCGCCTGGCCGGCCGAATTGCCGGCGCCGACCAGCGCCACCTCCTGATCCCGGCAAAGCCGCGCCTCGATCGGCGACGCCCAATAGTGCACCGACGTGCCCTCGAACTGCGCCAGATTGGCGACATCGAGGCGGCGGTAGCGCGCCCCGCTGGCGATCACCACCGTGCGCGTGTGCACCGTCTCGCCATCGCCGACATCGAGCCTGTAGCCGGACAGGTTGCTGTCGCCGCTGAGCAGCTTTGCCTCGTCGGGGATCACCATTTCGACGCCGAACTTCTGCGCCTGGTTGTAGGCACGCGCCATCAGCGCCATGCCGGTGATGCCGGTCGGGAAGCCGAGATAGTTCTCGATGCGCGCCGACGCCCCCGCCTGCCCGCCGAAGGCGCGGCAGTCGAGCACGATCGTCGACAGCCCTTCGGAGGCTGCGTAGACCGCAGCCGCCAGTCCCGCCGGCCCGGCGCCGACGATCGCCACGTCGTAGACCTTGCTGGCATCGACGGGCCGCAGCAGGCCGACGCAGCGGGCGAGGTCGCTTTCGCCCGGATTGTGCAGCAGCTTGCCATTGGGACAGAGCACGATCGGCAAATGATGGGGATCGACATGGAAACGCTCGGTCAGCGTCCTGGCGCAGGGATCGGTGTCGGAATCGAGCGCGCGGTGCGGCAGGCCGCTGCGGGTGAGGAAGCCCTGCAGCCTCAGCACGTCGCCATTGCCGGAAGGGCCGATGATGATCGGTCCGCTGATGCCGCTTTCCAGGAGGCCGACGCGGCGCAGGATCAGCGCCCGCATGATCCGCTCGCCGAGGTTGGCCTCCTGCACCATCAGGTCGCGCAGCCGCTGCGAGGGGATGACGAAGGCTTCGACAGGCTCGGTGGCTTCAGCATTGACCAGCGACGGCCGGCTCGAAAGCTGCGCCAGCTCGCCGATGAAGTTGCCGGCGCCGTAGGAGATGATCGCCTCGCGCGGCCCGAGCCCGCCGGCCTGCGTGATCTCGACCTTGCCGGACAGGATGAGGATCAGGCCGGGCGACACCGTGCCCGCGACCACGATAGGCTCGCCGGCGGCATAGGTTCTGGGCACGCCAAAGCGGCGCATGCGCTCGATGTCGACATCTGAGAGCACGGGAAACATCTGGTCGCGCCGCGCGGCAATGGTCGGGCTGACGGAAGGGGCCATGGGGCGGACCGTAGCGCCGAGGTCGCCCGGTTTGAAGCGGTTTGTTCGGCGCCTGGTCGGATGGGGAGGTGGTAGGCTGCGCCCTGCGTCGTCATCGTCGACCCACGTCCATGCCCGAATTCAGCACAGGCGCCTGCACTCAAACGAATACGATTGGGTTACCCTCTCGCTCGGCACACATGATCAGGGCATCGAGTCCGGCGACGAACTTCACTATCTCAGGGATGTCGACGGAACGAAGAGTATCGAGCTCCTCGCGGATCTGACCGAAAGCAGATGCCTCGATCACGTCTCCCGAATGGCTGCTGGAGTAGAGCACCCGAGTTTGCAGCACGGAGTCGGGGTCCGTCAGAATATCGGCGACGATCTCTCGAAGATGACCGATAGTGGCGATATTTCCAAAACGGTAGTGGAACGCTACAGCGGCTGCCCAGGGATCACGAAGCCGAAGCGACGCCAGGTCGGCCTCACCCGTTTCTTCATCGGCCAGCACCAGGTCGGCATGGTACTCGGCCCTTAAGGAAGCGAGCTGCCTGAACACGACGGCGTCGAGACCCATTGAAGCGCTCCGGCTACTTGCGCGCGGCGAGCCAGTCCATCTGCGGCACGGTTTACCGGCGAAACACTCTGAAGGCTTATCTTATTGATCCCGTTGGCAGTCGGGAAAAGATGGTGCCCAGAAGAGGACTCGAACCTCCACTCCTTGCGGAACACGGACCTGAACCGTGCGCGTCTACCAATTCCGCCATCTGGGCTGGTGCGGGCTCATGTAAGCGGGCGAGCGATGTGTGTCAACGCGCTTTTTTGCCGATATTGGTGCTGCCCCTCATCGCCCTGCCGGGCACTTCTCCCCGTATAGGGACGGGGGGAAGGGGCCGGCCGCATCGTCGACGCCTTTCTTGTAACGGTGACGATTGACGAAATCGGCGACGACCGCGCCCTCTCCCCGTCACTATACGGGGAGAGGATGAGACTCGCTCCCGTCGCCGTTGGAAGAAAGGTCAGCCTTCCAGCACTTCCTTCGACGCCACCGTCGAATCGGCGTTGAGCGTGTAGATCACCGGCACGCCGGTGCCGAGCTCGAGCTTGACGATCTCCTCGCCGCTCTTGCCGTCCAGCGCCATGATCAGCGCGCGCAGCGAATTGCCGTGCGCGGCCACCAGCACTGTTTCGCCGCGCAGCACATGCGGCTGCAGGTCGTGCAGATAATAGGGCCAGACGCGCGCGCCGGTGTCCTTGAGGCTTTCGCCGCCGGGCGGCGACACATCGTAGGAGCGGCGCCAGATATGCACCTGCTCCTCGCCCCATTTCTTGCGCGCGTCGTCCTTGTTGAGACCGGAGAGGTCGCCATAGTCGCGCTCGTTCAGCGCCTGGTCGCGGATGGTCTCCAACTCGCTCTGGCCGACGGCGTCGAGGATGTGCTGGCAGGTCTTCTGCGCCCGGATCAGCGCCGAGGTGAAGGCGATGTCGAATTTCAGACCGCGCGCCTTGAGCTTCTGGCCGGCGGCCTTGGCCTCGGCATGGCCCTGCTCGGTGAGGTCGACGTCGCGCCAGCCGGTGAACAGGTTCTTCAGGTTCCATTCGCTCTGGCCGTGGCGCACGAGCACGAGGGTTCTCGACATGTTTGCTCCTTCGAAGGACAAAATATTGCAGAGGCCGCTTCAGCTCAGGCCGAGCACGTCCCGCATTGAGTAGAGACCAGGCTTCCTCGCCCGGGCCCAGAGTGCTGCTTTTACGGCGCCGCGCGCGAAGATCGCCCGGTCCTCGGCATGGTGGGATAACGTGATGCGCTCGCCCGTGCCGGCCAGGATCACGCTGTGATCGCCGACCACCGAGCCGCCGCGCAGCGCGGCGAAGCCGATCGTGCCCGGCTTGCGCACGCCGGTATGGCCGTCGCGCACGCGCACATCGTTGCCGGTGAGCGGGATGTCGCGGCCGGCCGCCGCCGCTTCACCGAGCAGAAGCGCCGTTCCCGACGGCGCGTCGACTTTGTGGCGGTGGTGCATTTCCAGGATCTCGATGTCGAAATCGTCGGCGTCGAGCGCCCGCGCCGCCTGCTCAACCAGCACCGCCAGCAGATTGACGCCGAGGCTCATATTGCCCGATTTGACGATCGTCGCATGTCGCGCCGCCGCCGCGATTTTCGCATTGTCGTCCGCCGAGCAGCCGGTGGTGCCGATGACATGGACGATGCGCGCCTGCGCCGCGTAGCCGGCGAATTCGACGGTCGCGGCGGGCGCGGTGAAATCGAGCACGCCGTCGGCCTTGGCGAAGGCCGGCAACGGATCGTCCGATATCGGCACGTTGATGATACCGATGCCGGCAAGCTCGCCGGCATCCTTGCCGAGATAGGGCGAGCCTGGCCGCTCGACCGCGCCGGCGACGCGCGCCCCCGGCATCGTGTGAATGGCGCGGATCAGCGTCTGGCCCATGCGGCCTGCCGCGCCCACCACCACCAGGCCCATATCCCCCGTTTCGCTCATGCCTGTCTCCCCACCACCTTCTTCGCGCGGCTGCGCTGGACTGGAGTTTGGATTGGCTTGGCGTCGTCGACAAGCCCCAGCCCTTTCTTGCCCTGCACCCGGTGGAAGCGGGCATAGACGCTGTGCGGGTCGGCCATCAGCGAGGCATGCGTGCCTTCCTCGACCAGCCGGCCCTCCTCCAGCACGATGATGTGGTCGGCATTGACCACCGTCGACAGCCGGTGCGCGATGACGATCGTCGTGCACCCTTCCATGACATGGGTCAGCGCCTCCTGGACGCGCGCCTCCGCCTCATTGTCGAGCGCCGAGGTCGCCTCGTCGAGCAGCAGGATCGGCGCCTGGCGCACGATGGCGCGGGCGATCGAGACGCGCTGGCGCTGGCCGCCCGACAGCGTCACGCCGTTCTCGCCGACTGGCGTGTCGTAGCCTTGCGGCTGCTGGCGGATGAAGTCATCCGCCGCCGCCTGCTTTGCCGCCCATTCGATCTCGGCGTCGCTGGCTGAAAGCCGTCCATAGCGGATGTTGTCGCGGATCGTGCCCTCGAACAGGTAGGGCGCCTGCGAGACATAGGCGATCGATTGGCGCAGCGACTGCTTGGTCACCTTCGAAATGTCCTGGCCATCGACCTCGATGCTGCCGGCCTCGACATCGTAGAAGCGCTGCAGCAGCGCCACCAGCGTCGATTTGCCGGCGCCGGATGCGCCGACGATGGCCGTCACCTTGCCGGCGGCGGCGGTAAAGCTCAATTCCTTAAGCACCGGCGCGTCGGCGGCATAGCGGAACGAGACATTGTGGAAACGCACCTCGCCGCTGGTGATCCTCACTTCGACCGCGCCCGGCGCGTCGCCCTGCTGTGGCTGCTGGTCGAGCAGCTCGTAGATCATGCGCGCGTTGACCAGCGACCGCTCCATGCCAACCTGCATGCGCGCCAGGCGGCGAGCCGGATCATAGGCCAGGATCAGCGCCGTGATGAAGGAAAAGACCGCGCCCGGTGGCTGTCCGAGCACCAGCGCCCGGTAGCCGGAATAGGCGATGACGCCGGTGACGGCGAGGCCGGCCAACATGTCGGAAATCGGCGTCAGCCGCTCCGAGACGCGGGCGATCTTGTTGCCCCGCTGCTCGGCACTCTCGGCGAGCTTGCCGATGCGGCGCGCCAGTTCCCCCTCCATGGTGAACGCCTTGGCGATGGCTATGCCTTGCGTCGCCTCCTGCATGGCGCCGATCAGCCGCGAGTTGATCTGCACGGATTCGCGCGCGATGCGGCGCACGCGGCGCATCAGATAGACGACGGTGTAGATCAGCGGCGGTCCGATCAGCAGCGACGAGAGCGATAGCAGCGGATCCTGGTAGATCATGACGGCGATGAGGCCGACCAGCGTCACCCCGTCGCGCGCGATCGAGGTCAGCGTCATCGACAGCAGGTCGCGGATGCCGTTGATATTCTCGTTGACCTGCGCAGCGAGCTGGCCCGAACGCGTGTCGTTGAAGAAACCGACGCCAAGCTTCATCAGATGGTCGAAGACGCGCTTCTGGTAGCGCGCCACCAGATTGTTGCCGATCCGGGCCAGCGTCACCGCCTGGCCATAGGTGGCGAGCCCGCGCAGCATGAAGGAGCCCATGATCCCGGCGCAGATCAGCACGATCAGATCGCCGCGCCGCTCATAGAAGATCTGGTTGACGACCGGGCTCATCACCCAGGCGGTGAAGGCCGTCGTTGCCGATACTGTCAGCAGGCAGAGAGTGGCGAAGATATAGGCCGAGCGGTATTCACGGCCGTTTTCGGCAATGATGCGGCGCAGCACCGCCCAGGTCTCGCCGGGCCGGGCCGTCGCTTGGTGTTGAAGCTGGTTCAAATCGAGGGTCGTTCCGTGGTTCCGTCTGGAAATTCGGCACCCCTCTTAGCGTTCCCGTCGCGGCTTGCCTATGGCGAAACTTCGTCGCGGCGCGATTCGCGATCCGACAACCAGGGCGCGAAGCGCTACAGCCGCCAGCGCCGCCCCGCCGTCTGCACGCCGAACAGCGAGGGGTTCCTGGCATAGGCAGCGAGGCCGAGCAGCGCCGCCAGCGGGTGGGTGATGACATAGACGGGCATCGCCCGCATCAGCGCGCTGTGTGGCGCCTTGTCTTCGAAGGCCGAGCGGAAATTGCCCGCTTTCAGCGCCGGCACGATCTTCTGCGCGATGCCGCCGGTGAGGAAGACGCCGCCGCGGCTCATGAACACCAGCGCGAGGTCGCCGGCGGTGCGGCCGAGGCAGGTGACGAACATCGACAGCGCTTCCTCCGCCACCGGGTCGGACTTCGCCAGCGCCGCGCCGGTGATCTCGGCCGGCGCCCTGAAGGGCGCCGGCTTGCCGTCGGCCTTGGCCACCGCGCGGTAGACATTGACCAGGCCACGCCCGCACAGGATCTGTTCGCCGGAAACGCGACCCTCGAGCCGCTCTATATGCTGGAAAACCTGGAAATCGCGCGGCGAGCGCGGGCCGATATCCATGTGCCCGCCTTCGCCCGGCACCGGTATCCAGTGGTTGAGCGCATAGATCAGCCCGGCGACGCCGAGCCCGGTGCCGGGCCCGAGCACGACGCGGCTGGCGTTCGGCTCCGGCGCGCCGCCGCCGATCTTCTCCATATGCTCCTCGCCGAGCGCGACGACGGCCAGCGCCTGCGCCTCGAAGTCGTTGAGCACGACGACCTCGCTCAAGCCCAGATTGGCGAACATCTGCTTCGGTTTCACCACCCAGGGGCAATTGGTGAGTGGGATCTCGTCGCCGTCGACCGGCCCGGCGATCGCCAGCACGGCCGAATTCGGCCGCACCGAAGAGCGGTCGAGCACCGCCGCCTGGATCGCCTCGTCGATGGTGTTGAAGCTGGCCGTCTGGACGATCTGCGGCTCGGTTGGCTCCGAATTGGCGTCGAGCACGATCGAGAAGCGCGCATTGGTGCCGCCGATGTCGCCGATCAGGACCGGAAACCGCAGCGTTGTCTCGTCTTCACCTGCCATGCTGTTGTTCGTCCCCGTTCCGGCAGTCTGCCGTTTGTCTCTTCGTTGAACTAGCGCATGGGCTTGCAAAGGGAAAGCCGCTTCGCGTCAGCTTGAATTTCGTCCTTTTCAGCGTTGGCGCTGCCCCTCACCTGCCTGCCGGCACCTCTCCCCGCATAGTGACGGGGAGAGGGACGCTGTCATTCGCGATTTCGCCAATCATCAGCGTTGCGGAAAGGAGTGCCAGCGCTGCGGCCAGTGTCCAGCCGATAGATGGGTAACAGTTTGAACCGGATACATAGGTAACAGTTCTCCCCCTATTTGTCCGCTGCAGCGCCAAGCGGATTGGTTAGCGCGGCGCTGCAGCGGACAAGCGTCATA
>NZ_RZSG01000276.1:0-7121 GCF_003997725.1 Mesorhizobium sp. M4A.F.Ca.ET.050.02.1.1 | reverse complement strand
GTACGGCAGGCCTTGCTTGTGAAACGATCAACCGGGCGGTTGCGGCACTTCGGGCGCTCGCTCGGGTTTCCAATCCGCCATGAAATGGCTATGAAGCCGGGGCAAGCAGCCCATGCCGCGCCGATTCCGGCGAGGCCATCCTCTCTCACGGACCAGTCCATGCGTTTGTCGCGCTATTTCCTGCCCATTCTCAAAGAAAATCCGCGCGAGGCCGAGATCGTCTCGCACCGGCTGATGCTGCGCGCCGGCATGATCCGCCAGCAGGGACAGGGCAGCTTCTCCTGGCTGCCGCTCGGCAAGCGGGTTCTGGACAAGGTTTGCCGGATCATCCGCGAGGAGCAGGACCGCGCCGGCGCCCTGGAGATCCTGATGCCGACCATCCAGTCGGCCGAGTTGTGGCGCGAAAGCGGCCGCTATGACGACTACGGCAAGGAGATGCTGCGCATCAAGGACCGGCAGGAGCGCGAGATGCTCTACGGGCCGACCAATGAGGAAATGGTCACCGAGATCTTCCGCGCTTATGTGAAGTCCTACAAGGACCTGCCGCTCAACCTCTACCACATCCAGTGGAAATTCCGCGACGAGGTGCGGCCGCGCTTCGGCGTTATGCGTTCTCGCGAATTCCTGATGAAGGACGCCTATTCCTTCGACCTCAACTACGAGGGCGCCAAGGCCGCCTACAACCGGATGTTCGTGTCCTATCTCAGGACGTTCACGCGCATGGGCCTGCAGGCGATCCCAATGCGCGCCGACACCGGGCCGATCGGCGGCGACCTAAGCCACGAGTTCATCATCCTGGCCGACACCGGCGAGAGCCAGGTGTTCTGCCATCGAGACTATCTCTCGCTCGCCGTGCCGGGCGCGAACACCGACTTTTCCAACGACGCCGAGATCGCCGACATCGTCAAGACGTGGACGACCCCCTATGCCGCCACCGACGAGATGCATGACGAGGCGGCCTGGGACAAGGTCTCCGAGGGCGACAAAGTCTCGGCGCGCGGCATCGAGGTCGGCCATATCTTCCATTTCGGCGAGAAGTACTCCAAGCCGATGGGCGCCAAGGTGACCGGGCCCGACGGCAAGGATCATTTCGCTTCGGGCGGCTCCTACGGCATCGGTCCCTCGCGGCTGGTCGCGGCGATCATCGAGGCGAGCCATGACGACAACGGCATCATCTGGCCCGACGCGGTGGCGCCGTTCGACATCGGCCTGATCAACATGAAGGTGGGCGACGCCGAATGCGACCGCGTCTGCGACGAGCTCTATGCCGCACTCTCCGGCGCCGGCAAGGACGTGCTCTATGACGACACCGACCAGCGGCCGGGCGGCAAGTTCGCCACCGCCGACCTGATCGGCCTGCCCTGGCAGGTGATCGTCGGGCCGCGCGGCGTAGCCGCCGGTGAGATCGAGATCAAGAACCGCAGGACCGGCGAGCGCGAGACGCTGCCGATCGAAGCGGCGAAGAAGCGCCTCGGTATCGCCGCATGAGCCAGGCGGCCGCAGCCAAAGCCCCGGCCGTCAAAGCCCCAGCCGCCGGCGCCTTTTCGGTGTTCGAGCGCATGGTTGCCTGGCGCTACCTGCGCTCGCGGCGCAAGGAGACGGTGATCTCGGTCATCGCCTCGATCTCCTTCCTCGGCATCATGCTGGGGGTGGCCACGCTGATCGTCGTCATGGCGGTGATGAACGGGTTCCGCGCCGAGCTGTTGACCCGCATCCTCGGCGTCAACGGCCATCTGATCGCGCAGCCGCTCGATTCGCCGCTCGAGGACTATGCCCAGGTGGCGAGCCGCATCAACGGCGTGGCAGGCGTCAAATACGCGATTCCCCTGATCGACGGCCAGGTGCTGGCGCAAGGCAATGTCGGCGGCGGCACAGGCGCGCTGGTGCGCGGCATACGCGGCGAGGATCTCGGCAAGATCTCGATCGTCTCCGGCAACATCAAGCAGGGCACGCTGGACGGCTTCGACACCGGCGAGGGCGTGGCGATCGGCAAGCGCATGGCCGAGAATCTTGGCCTCGTGCTCGGCGACACCATCACGCTGATCTCGCCGGAAGGCGACGTGACGCCGCTTGGCACGACGCCGCGCATGAAGGGCTACAAGATCGCGGCGATCTTCGAGGTCGGCATGTCGGAGTATGACAGCTCGATCGTCTACATGCCGTTCTCGGAGGCGCAGCTCTATTTCAACATGGACGGGCGGGCGCAGACCATAGAGATCTATGTCGACAATCCCGACAATGTCGATGCGCTGAAGCCGCTCGTCGAGCAGGCGGCGCAGCGGCCGATCGACCTTGTCGACTGGCGCCAGCGCAACGAGACGTTCTTCTCGGCGCTGCAGGTCGAGCGCAACGTTATGTTCATGATCCTGACGCTGATCGTGCTGGTGGCGGCTCTGAACATCATTTCCGGCCTCGTGATGCTGGTGAAGGACAAGGGTCACGACATTGCCATCCTGCGCACGATGGGCGCCTCGCGTGGCGCCATCCTGCGTATCTTCCTGATGACGGGGGCGGCCATCGGCGTCACCGGCACTGTCGCCGGCGTGCTGCTCGGCGTCGTCATCTGCCTCAACATCGAATCGATCCGCCAGTTCTTCTCGTGGATGACGGGCAGGATCCTGTTCAATCCCGAGCTTTATTTCCTCAGCCAGCTGCCGGCGAAGATGGACCCGCGCGAGACGACCTATGTCGTCATCATGGCGCTGGTGCTCTCCTTCCTGGCGACTGTGTTTCCGGCATGGCGGGCCGCCCGCCTCGATCCGGTCGAAGCCTTGAGGTACGAGTGATGGCCGAGGCCATTATCGAGCTGAAGAGCGTCGAGCGGCACTATGTCCAGGGCCCGCGCAAGCTCACCATTCTTAACGGCGCCGACTTTTCGCTGCGGCGCGGCGAGATGGTGGCGCTGGTGGCGCCGTCCGGCACCGGCAAGTCGACGCTGCTGCACACGGCCGGGTTGCTTGAGCGGCCCGACGCCGGCGACGTGATTCTGAGCGGGCGCGCCTGCGGCCGGCTCTCCGACGAGGAACGCACGGCCATCCGCCGCAACGACGTCGGCTTCGTCTATCAGTTCCATCACCTGCTGCCGGAGTTTTCCGCGCTGGAAAACATCATGATGCCGCAGCTGATCAAGGGGCTGACGCGCAAGGAGGCGGCCGAGCGGGCGGCACAGCTGCTCGACTACATGCAGATCGGCAAGCGCGCGCATCATCGGCCGTCGGAGCTCTCGGGCGGTGAGCAGCAGCGCGTGGCAATCGCGCGCGCCGTCGCCAACGCGCCGCTGGTGCTTTTGGCCGACGAGCCGACCGGCAATCTCGACCCGGTCACCGCTTCCTATGTGTTCGAGGCGCTGGAGGCGCTGGTCAGGCAATCGGGCCTCGCGGCGCTGATCGCCACCCACAACCACGAGTTGGCATCGCGCATGGATCGGCGGGTGACGTTGGCCGAGGGCAAGGTCGTCCCCCTTTAGGTCACGGCGATATTCGGGTGAGGCCGGCCTGCGAAAGGCGGCTTCCTGCGCTTCCGGTGCTCACGTACTTCAAGTGCGCTCCGCTCCGGTTCTCGGAACCCACCATTCTCGACTCGGCCTGCCCCGAATCTCGGCGTGCACGGCGACCTGACTGCCAAGACTTTCTGTCCGCCGTGAACGCAAGACCGGCGCGCATTCGCCTGTCAACCTTTCCTTAACCCTGCCGGATTGAGGGCCCGAAATTTCCGGGCGGCGCCTTTTTGCGGTCGTTGACATTCGAACAAAATTAGAACAAATTACGAACATACTAACAACTGGAGAGAGTTATGTCGGACCTTGTTCAGGATGTTGTGTCGCTCGTTTGCATGAGCACGTTTCTGATTTCCATGGCGATCTGGATCGGCGCCATGTGAGGACCATGCCTTGCGGCCGGCTGTCGCAAGCGCTTCGACGTTAAGCTTTTCTTGTCCGCCAAGACGCTAGGTTGCACCGAAGACAGGGAGCAATACCGGTGTCGCCGATCGTGATGGCCATCCTCCTGGCCGGCAATCTCGGACTGATTTTTCTGCTGATGACCGTGCCGCTGGGTTTGCGTACGGTCACGGTGTCCCGGCTGGTGGCGGCGGACCGCCATCGGCTCTGGCAGGCGCTATGGCCGTTCGGCAGCGATGCCGGCTGGTCGGGCGAGATCGTTTCGACGCAGCACTGGATGGGGAGGGCATGGCCCGGATCACCCTGTCCTGGGAGGGGCGCGATGGCCAGCCGATCGAACGCAGGGTCGCGCTTGAAAATGTCGTCGAGGCCAGCCGGTTCTCCATGCGCGTCCTCGACGATTCTTCGCTCGATGCCTCGTTCTGGGCAAACTATCGCGAAACCATCGAGCTCGCGGCCGAAGGCGGCGCGACCCGGGTGAGTCTCAGCCAGACCGATCGCTATCGCGGCGTCGCGTTCCTGATCTTCCGCTATTTCGCCATGCGTCGCGAGCTCGGCAAGCTGCAGCGCTGGGCGAGGACCGGAGAGTATCGCAAGGGCGGCTGGTTCGAGCATCCGCTGAGCCAGGTCGGATTCGCCGTGCTTTCGGCCTTCATCCTGTGGCCGTTCTTCGGCCTCAGCCTTGGCGGCCTGGCGCTGGCCGCGATCCTGACCTCGGTGGTCGCCCTGCACGAGCTCGGCCATATGGCGGCATTCCGGCTGATGGGACATAGCAGGGCGCGCATGATCTTCATCCCGCTGCTCGGCGGTATCGCCATCGGCGGCAGGCCCTACGACAGCCGCTTCGAGGTGGCCTTCGTGGCGCTGATGGGCGCCGGCTTCTCGGCCTTCCTGGTGCCCGTGCTGATTGCCGCCAGCGGGCTTGCCAGAGGCGAGGGGCATGGCGCAGTCGCCGCGCTGCTGGCGACGCTGGCAGGCTTTTCCGCGCTCTTCAACATCGCCAATCTGGTGCCGGTGTGGAAGTTCGACGGCGGCCAGGTGCTGCGCCAGATCTGCCCCGGACCGATCGCGCTGGCACTGGCTTCGTTCCTGCTGCTGTCAGCCCTGCTGGCGCTCGGCTGGCTGGCCGGCTTTTCGCCGGGCTTCCTGCTTGCGGCCGGCGTCGTGTTCCTGATCCTCAGCCTGCTCACCATGGGCAGCGCGGTGAAGCCGCGCCATGAGCTGAAGCCGATTCGCACCTTGGACCGTTTCGCCATGGCCGGCGCGCTACTCGCGGTCTTCGCCATCCACGGCTACGGGGTGCTGTGGGCGTCGGCGCAACTGGTCTGAGCCGAATTCGGCATAGGCTTCAGCCGGCCTTGCGGATCGCCTCGACGGCTGAAGCGGCGGCGGGGCCGAACGCATGTTCGAAAGCGGATTTCAGCGCCAGGTCAAGGTCGGCCATGGTCACCGGCAGGCCGAGGTCGACCAGGCTGGTCACGCCATGGTCCTCGACGCCACAGGGCACGATGCCGGTGAAGTGTCCGAGTTCCGGCTCGACATTGATGGCGATGCCATGAAAGCTCACCCAGCGCCTCAGCCTGATGCCTATTGCCGCGATCTTGTCCTCGGCCGGCGTGCCGTCGGCAAGCGCAGGGCGGTCCGGCCGCACCACCCAGACGCCGACCCTGTCCTCGCGCCGCTCACCGCGCACGTTGAAGGCGGCGAGCGTCGCGATGATCCACTCTTCGAGCGCGGCAACGAAAGCGCGCACATCCTCGCGTCGGCGCTTGAGGTCGAGCATAACATACGCGACCCGCTGGCCAGGACCGTGATAGGTGTATTCGCCGCCGCGGCCGGCCGAAAAGACCGGAAACCGGTCGGGCTCGATCAGGTCCTCGATGCGGGCGCTGGTGCCGGCCGTGTAGAGCGGCGGATGCTCGACCAGCCAGACCATCTCGCCGGCGGCACCGCTGCGGATCGCCTCGGCGCGCGCCTCCATGAAGGCGATCGCCTCGGGATAGGCGGTGAGGCCAGGCTCGATCACCCATTCGACAGGTGCTGAACCGGGCAGGGGCAGGAACGACGTGGCGATCTGGCTGCGTTCTGGCATGATAAATCTCTTGTGCCCTCTCATATGGCGGCAATGGCTGCAAACGTCCAGTTCCCCGGCATTTTCCGAAGCTGTGGGACGTTATGCCGGCAGCTCTGTCCGATGCATGTCGTTCCCCCAAAACCGCTACGCACTTTTGGGCGACATGCATTGGCGAATATTCCGCGCGGCGCACTTGTTTCGCCGGAAACGATTTGCTACAGGCCCCGAGCCGGTTCGTTCCGGCTCCTACCACGTGCGGTCGTGGCGGAATTGGTAGACGCGCAGCGTTGAGGTCGCTGTGGGGCAACCCGTGGAAGTTCGAGTCTTCTCGACCGCACCAATCTCTTCCCGAAAGTTCCTTTGAACAGCCTTTGGACTTAGGCTGGCGCGAGCGCTTGCGGCCGCCCGCGCGGGGCAAATCAGAAGCGATCGCCCGTAGGAATCAATGCCGCCGGTGATGCAGGCAGCTCGGCAAAGGCCGGTCCTACCCCGTCCCCCCCAGCCCCGCCGAGATGCAGTTGATCGAGACGAGCAGGGCGTCGGTCGCCCGCTTTTGATCCGCTGCGCCGGTATTGGCGCGAACTTCACGCAGCAGATCGACCTGCAGCCGGTGGATGTCATCCATCTGTCGCCGCAGATTGTCGAAACGCCGCTTGAACATCGGAAAGCGCGCGGAGAGATCGCCTCCCGTGAGGTCGCCGATCAGGCGTCGCGTCAACTCATATTCAGCGGCGATGCGGGCGTGGATTCGTCCGGCCGCATCGCTGTCGGACACCAGGCCGGCGTAGAGCCGCGCGATCTCCATGTCGGACTGGTAAAGCGTCTTCTCGGCCTCGTCGACGATCAGGCGGAAGAAGCGCGAGTGCTCGAACATGCGGGCCAGAAGGTCGCGCCCGGCCTCGCCGCGCACGGTGACGAAGGAGCTCATCGCGCTGCCGATGCCATACCAGCCGGTCAACAGATGACGGTTCTGGCTCCAGGCGAACACCCATGGAATGGCGCGCAGGTCGGCGATGCCGCTGGCGCCAAAACGGCGGTCCGGCCGCGAACCCATTTTCAAGAGCGCCAGCTCCGCGACCGGGCTCGCCTGGTTGAAATAGTGGAGGAAGCCGGGCTCGGCCATCAGCCCGGCATAGGATGCCTGCGACA
>NZ_RZSG01000275.1:0-7123 GCF_003997725.1 Mesorhizobium sp. M4A.F.Ca.ET.050.02.1.1 | reverse complement strand
ACATCAATATGTACATCAAACCGGTGTGGACGACGCCGAGCGTCGCCAGCATAACCCAGCTCCGGGCGTCGGCGGTGAGGTGGGAAAGATTGGCGAAGGGCGCCAGCATGACAGCGTCTTGGTGACGATTGCCGCCACGGCCCAGAAGAAGGCCGCCCCCAGCGCCATCACGATCCCGGTGAAATAGTCGGTGCCGACATCGCCGGCATCGGGCCCGGTCTGTACGATCAGCAGCATGCCGGCGAAGGCGATGGCGAGCCAGGCCAGCTTGGCCAGGGTCAGGCGTTCGCCAAGGAAGAGCGCCCCGAAGCCAACCAGCATGAAGGGCTGGGTGTTGTACACGGCGGTGGCGATCGAGATCGAGGCGCGGGGAAAGGCGCTGAACAGCAGCAGCCAATTGATGACGATGGCAGCGCCGCCGAGAACGGCAAGCCCAGCGACGCGCGGCGTCAATGTCCCGCGCAGCAGGCCGAGCGCGGCGCAGATGACGAGCAGCGTCGCCGCGCCGAAGGCGCATCGCCAGAACACCACATCAATGGCAGGCTGGCCAGAAAGCACGACGAACCAACCGATCGTGCCGAGGATCGCCATTGCCGCGGTCATTTCGACCGTGCCGTGCAGAGTATTGTTCATGAGGCAGCCTCTAGATCTTTATGGCTGCATGATCTCAAGCTCCGACGGCCATTTCCATGCCGACAGAAAGATGGTATGCCGTATTGACCTAATTAAATTAGGCAAAACCACTCTTTATCGTAGAATGTGAAAATGCTCGACGATCTTGACAGGCACCTTCTCGACATCCTCGTCCGGGATTCCAGAACGTCGCTGAAAGATCTGGCGCAGCAAGTCGGCATGTCGTCACCGAGCGTTTCGGAGCGGCTGCGGCGGCTGGAGGAGCGCGGCGTCATCCGCGCCTTCACCATCGAGGTCGATTCGGAAGCGCTCGGCTACCCGCTGCAGGCGATCGTGCGCATCCGGCCGCTGCCGGGCAAATTGCACATCGTGCAGAAGCTGATCGAGGAGACGCCCGAATTCGGCGAATGCGACAAGGTGACGGGCGACGACTGCTTCGTCGCGCGGCTGTTCGTGCGCTCGATCGGCGAGCTCGATCGGCTTCTCGACCGGATCGCCGACAAGGCGGAGACGAGCACCGCCATCATCAAGGCGCAGCCGATCCGCCGCCGCCCGCCGCCGCTGGGCGTCTAGCTATTTCAGAAAAGCCGTGAGCGGTTCTCCGTCCGGAATTGCGTAAAAGCAATTCGGCGTTTCCGTGAAACGGTGAACCGCTCTTGAGGTCACCCGTCCGGCAGGCCGAAGACGGCGCACGATCTGGCGATTCCGCGCAATTGATGTTCGCCCAGCGCGACCACGGGCGTTGATGTTTCCGCCGCGACAGCGCCCGAGATCAGCACGCTCCGTCCAAGCGGCCGGCACAGGCCTTCGAGCCTGCTGACGAGATTCACGGCCGGGCCGATCGCGGTGAAATCGAGCCGGTCGGCTGTGCCGATATTGCCCCAGACCATGTCGCCCAGATGCAGCGCCATGCCGAACTGCAGTTCGGGCATGCCCTGTCTGGCACGGTCCTGATTGAGCTGCGCCATTCCCGCCCGCGCCGCTCCGATCGCGCGCAACGCTGCCTCGCAAGCCACTGAAGCCGAGCGCTCGCCGACAGGAAAGATCGCCAGCACCCCATCGCCGATGAATTTCAGCACCTCGCCGCCGAAAGCGTGAACGGCACCAGCGATGCGGTCGAAGCTAGCGTTGAGCGCCGCCACGACCTGTTCGGCGTCCGTCTCCTCCGACAGGGCGGTAAAGTCCCGCAAATCGCTGTAGAGCAGGACGGCACGGATCGTCTCACCAACCTCGCGCCGAGAACGGCCGGCCAACACCTGCGCCGCGCTTCGCTGCCCAAGATAGGCCTCAAGCAGGGCCGACAGCGCCGACCTGGCAGCGAGAGCGGCAAGTGGCGCGGCGGCGAAGCGTGCCACCTGGTCCAGTGTATTCGATTCGTGCTCCGCGAGAGGGCGGACCGCGACCCAATTCAGTTTTGGACTCTCGGATTGCGTATCCTGACGCTCAGGCCCGACCGTGTAATTGTGCACGACACCCGTTCCCAGTCCCGCCAGCCATTCGCGTCCGAGATCGCCCTCCCCGGTTCCAGGCATCGTGCCGGCGCCAAAACCCAGCGCCTCCATGACGACGCCTGTCTCGGCCCGCCACAGCCAGGCGCGGCGCGTTATGATCGGATGCGGCGCGGCGAGCGTCAGGGATCCACCGGCGAGCGGCAGCCCATCGTCAACCAGTCGCGCGCCGAGCGTGGCCAGAAAGGCATCCGGTTGGACGGCGCTGCCGGCGCGGTCGACCAACCAGGCGAGAGTTGAAGAAAGCCGCATCGACACGATCATGCTTCGGCGTTCCGTCGCTGTCACCAGCGCGAAACAACCCGAGGAGTTTTTTGTTGAAAGGAAGGGCGATTTAGCTTCGAATCGAATGCGCTGGTCCGGCGCCGTGTGTCGGGCGAGCCGTGTTGCGGCGCGCACACCCGGGAGATTTCGATGGCTGAACCCTTGATCGTTCGTCGTGAGGTGCAGATCGCGGCGCCGCCGGCGACGGTTTTCGCCTTCCTGACAGATCCCGACAAGATCGTGCGCTGGATGGGAACGGAGGCAACGGCGGAACCCAACCCCGGCGGTCTTTACTTGCTGAATTTGGCAGGAAGGGCCACGGCACGCGGCCAATTCACCGAGGTCGTACCCGTCCACCGCCTTGCCTACAGCTTCGGCTGGGAGGGCAACGACCAGACTCCGCCGGGTTCGAGCCTTGTTGAAATCGACCTGGTCGAAGAGTCCGGCGGAACGCGGGTCAAGCTCACCCATAGCGGCCTTGCCGACCGAGAGATTTGCGACAGCCATGAGAAGGGCTGGACGCACTATCTGGGCCGGCTCGCAATCACCGCCGCCGGCGGCGACCCGGGACCTGACAAGATGTAGGCTGCGGCCGCGATTACCGACAGCCACGACACCAACCGCTAGAGCTCCAGCTTGTAGCCGATGTGGCTCGCCTTGAAGCCGAGCCGTTCATAGAAGCGGTGCGCATCCGCCCGGCTCTTGTTGGTCGTCAACTGGACGACCCTGCAGCCGCGCTTGCGGCATTCCCCGATCGCCCATTCGAGCAGGAGCTGCCCGAGCCGCTCGCCGCGCCGGTCTGCGGCGACGCGGACGGCCTCAATCTGGCCGCGCCATGCGCCCCGCAGCGACAGGCCGGCGAGATAGGAGATCTGCAGCGTGCCGATGACGCGGCCATCATCCGTCATGACGGCCAGGAACTGGTTGGGGTCGGCGTCGACAGCCGCGAAGGCGTCCCGATAGGATTTGGCCAGCGGTTGGCTGGCGTCCTCCCGACCGCGACCCAGTGGATCGTCCGCGAGCATGGTGACGATGGCCGGGAGATCGGCTTCCTCGGCGCGGCGGATGCGGATTTCGCTCATTGTCAAACCTCATGCACGGGTCCGGCGACCTTATGCATGGGCCATGCGCTTGCCGCAAATCCGCAAAAGCTGTGTTACGGACAGTTGATCGCGCAGGCGGCTGCCAGAGCACATTGGCTATCGCGATATACCGCTTTCTGGTCTATTGCAGGGCTCCCGCCATCCTCCAGCCGCTCTCACCCCATGTCAGGCCTGCTCAGCGATCCGTGGTTCTATGCCGCCGCCATTCCGGCGGTCATTCTCGTCGGCCTGTCGAAAGGCGGCTTCGGCGGCGCCGTCGGCTTCGTCGGCGTGCCGCTGATGGCGCTGGCCATGCCGCCGGTGCAGGCGGCCGCCATCCTGCTGCCGATCCTGTGCCTGATGGACATCGTCTCGGTCTGGACGTGGTGGGGCGTCTACGATCGCAAGATGCTGGTCGACATGATGCCGGGCGCGGTGATCGGCATCGGCCTCGGCTGGCTGACGGCGGCGCTGGTCACCGAGGAGATGGTGCGACTGATCGTCGGCGCGGTCGCGCTGATCTTCGTGCTGCGCTGGCTCTACCTGCAGTTCCGCCACGGCGCCGACCATGCAGCTGCGCCCAACCGCGTGGCGGCTGCCTTCTGGGGCACCGTCGCCGGCTTCACAAGCTTCGTCGCCCATGTCGGCGGCCCGCCCTTCCAGGTCTATGCCCTGCCGATCCGGCTCGACCCGAAAGTGCTGTCTGGCACATCGGCGATCTTCTTCGCCGCCACCAATGCGCTGAAGCTGATCCCCTACTTCGCGCTCGGCCAGTTCGACACCACCAACCTGACGGCGTCCGCCGTGCTGATGCCGCTGGCGCCGCTGGCGACCATCGCCGGCGCCTGGCTGGTGCGGCGCATGCGGCCGGAGATCTTCTATCCCTTCACCTACGCGACCGTCGCGATCGTTGCGGTCAAGCTGCTCTGGGACGGGATCGCCGGCCTGATATAGGCGGCGAGAATATCCGGCCGCCCTCGCCAATTGCGCTGTCAGGCGGCGCTTTCCACCAGCCGGCGGCCGCCGCCAAAGGCCAGCGTGGCGCCTGCCGCAACCACCAGCGCCATGCCGGCGAGGATGGCGATGTCGTGCACGGTCGGCTTGAGCACCATGTCGGCGATGATCACCAGCATCACCGAATAGTCGAAGCGGGCGGCGCCCATGACGCGCTGGCCCACGGCAAGGACGGCCGGAGTCACGCCATCCTTCGCGATCATGTCGGCCATGCGGTCGGCGCTCGGCTTGAACACGAGCATGCCGATCGCGAAGGTCGTGGCGTAACCGGCAAGGCCGATCAGGATCCAAAGGTCGGAAAAGCCAACCCAGAAAGCGCACATGATGAGGCCGAACAGCAGCGTCAGCATCGACATCGGCGCGAAGTAGCGGTTGCCCAACTGCCCGGTGGCGCGCATCGCCTGCAGCTTGCCCTCGACATTGCCGGCGCGCTCGGCAAGCAGTCCAAGCAGGAACAGCGCGAAACCGCCGCCGACCCACAGAGTGGCCGAGACGACGTGGAGAAACTTGACAATCGAATACCAGTCCATGGGTTCGCTCCTGGCGATTTGCGGTCGAGCGGATTTGCCCGCCGGTTCAGAGGAGCGGGCGTTTAGCGTGGCGCCTGTTTCGGAACGATGTCGCGTGGGAGGCGGGCTTGTTTCGGCACCGGCATTCGCAGCCGTGCGGCGGACCATGGCCCGAACCACATTGCCGGGGCCGATTCGGCATCACGGCGGCTGTCCTGTTACGGCACAGAAGCGGCGCGCCTGGTAAAAAAATCTCGGCGCCGTTAAGACTTCATTAAGCTTTACAGGCGTTTACTATGCGCATCCAGTGATCTGGATTCTTACCGAGTGGTTGGAGCCACTTTGTTTGACGCCTCCCTGTTAAAC
Organism: Mesorhizobium sp. M4A.F.Ca.ET.050.02.1.1; assembly: GCF_003997725.1. Taxonomy (NCBI): domain Bacteria; kingdom Pseudomonadati; phylum Pseudomonadota; class Alphaproteobacteria; order Hyphomicrobiales; family Phyllobacteriaceae; genus Mesorhizobium; species Mesorhizobium sp. M4A.F.Ca.ET.050.02.1.1. Next base: position 1,747 of record NZ_RZSG01000275.1, on the reverse strand, counting down.
TCCTGAGAGCCGCCTTATCCGCGGCTCTTTTTTTGTCCGCGGGAACCGTCGGCCGGGCCGTTAACCCTTCGTTAAACATGTGCTTGCCTTCACCGGCGGCGAAGCGCATTTTCAAGCTCAGTCGTTTTAGGGTGCAGGGCGTTACGGCAAGAATGCCGATTCGGCTTGCGGCAGTGCAGGGGCGTAGCGATGAACGAGCCTTCCAAGGGAAGCGCGAAAACCATCAAATTGGCGGAGCGCCGGGTTTTCTCCCAATCCTTCAAGCCGCTCTATCAGGAGGGCATGGGCCTCGTCGAACAGGCCGCCGAATATCTCGACGGCAAGGGCCGGGCCGAGGCCAAGAAGTTGTCGCGGACGGCTGCGACGCTCTATGCGGCCGAATCGATGCGGCTGACCACCAGGCTGATGCAGGTTGCCTCCTGGCTGCTGCTGCAGCGCGCCGCCAATTCCGGCGAGATGACCCGCGACCAGGTCGCCTCGGAAAAGTCCAAGGTACGGCTCGACACCGCGTCCGCGCATGACGAGGCGATCGGCTGGAACGAACTGCCGAAGGAATTTCTCGACCTCGTCACCCGCTCGCTGCGCCTGCAGGCGCTGGTACGCCGCATGGACGAGGAGATCTACGGCAGTGCGCTGGCCGACATGCCGCCAGCCGCCCGCCGCGTCAATCCGGTCTCCGACCAGATCAGCCTGCTGAACACGGCCTTCGCCCGCGGCTGATCCGGCAGCTTGATAATTCGCTCTGATGGCCATCCAGCGCCGTTTTCTGCGCTTCCCTACAGCGCCGCGCGTCCTTTCGGACGCGCAAAGGACGCTGTAGCGCTTCTTGATTTTGCGCGCAGCTCACTGCACTTGAGTACGCTTCGCTCCGGTTCTCGAAAGCAACGCAATATGGCTCATCAGACCAAATTCTGAAGCTGCCTGTCCCTGCCTGAGCCGTTTCTGGTTTGTTCACATTTTGCTGGCATCGCCCTGCGTTGGAGGTAGACTCGGCGCATGGGGGAAGCGATTCGCATCATCGGCATCGATCCGGGGCTGAGGCGCACCGGCTGGGGCATCGTCGAGAGCCTCGGCAATTCGTTGCGCTTCGTCGGCTCCGGCACGGTGCGTTCCGACGACAAGGCGGCGCTCGCGATCAGGCTCTGCCAACTGCATGATGGGTTGGTCGAGGTGCTGCATCAAGCTATGCCGCATGAGGCCGCGGTCGAGCAGACCTTCGTCAACAAGGATGCGACGGCGACGCTGAAGCTCGGCCAGGCGCGCGGCATCGCCATGCTGGTGCCGGCGCGCGCCGGGCTGGTGGTCGCCGAATATGCCCCCAACGCCGTCAAGAAAGCGGTGATCGGCGTCGGCCACGGCGACAAGAAGCAGATCCACATGATGGTCAAGGTGCTGATGCCGAAAGCGGTGTTCGACACCGATGACGCAGCCGATGCGCTTGCCATCGCCATCTGCCACGCGCATCACCGGCAAAGCGCCGCCTACCGGATTGCAGCGCTGGCGTAAGGGGACAGCGATGATAGGCAAACTGAAGGGCACGCTGGACGAGATCGACGAGGATTTCTGCCTCGTCGACGTGCATGGCGTCGGTTATGTCGCCCATTGCTCGGCGCGCACGCTGGCCTCCCTGCCGTCGCCCGGCGAGGCGGTGGTGCTGTTCATCGAGACCTATGTGCGCGAGGACATGATCCGGCTCTACGGTTTCCAGTCGGCGCTCGAGCGCGAATGGTTTCGGCTCCTGATGAAC
>NZ_RZSG01000274.1:0-7127 GCF_003997725.1 Mesorhizobium sp. M4A.F.Ca.ET.050.02.1.1 | reverse complement strand
GCCATCTCGACCAGCGCCAGCACCGAGCGCCAGTTGCGGGCTGTGCCCGGCACTTTCAGGGTGCGTGGAATGAGATTGGCGAACACTGATTTTCCGAGCCCCTCCGGCGCATGCAGGTAAAGCACGTCGCGCTTGACCTCGAAGCGCTCCGGGCCGGTGCATTTTTCGGCGAGCCGCGCGATCTCCTCGGTCGTCGGCCCGCGCTCCAGCACATAGGCATGCAGCTTGGCCGGATCGTCGGAGACCTCCGGATAGGGATTTTCCTTCACCAGCCGCACGAACCAGCCGGCATCGCGCACCATGATGCGCGAATGGAACCCCCATTGCTTCTCGAAGGCGGCCTCCAGCTTTTTCGTCAAACCGGCGGCGTCGCCCTTTGCTGACCGGAACACGACGTTGCCGCTCTGCACATAGCTGACCACATCGGAAAAGCCGAGTTCCTCGAAGAAGGTCCGCAACTCCGCCATCCTGACAATGCGGTTGCCGCCGACATTGATGCCGGAAAACAGCGCGACGAAGACCGCTCCTTTCCCGCTCATATGATAAACCCGGCCAGCGTCTCGTTGTCGGTGATGTCCTGGTATTGCACGCCTTCGGCGTCGAAATTCGCTCTCAGCAGATCGAAATTGCGGCGGTCCTTGGTCTCGATGCCGATCAGCACCGAACCGAAATTGCGCGCCGATTTCTTCAGATATTCGAAGCGGGCGATGTCGTCGTCCGGCCCCAGCATTTCGAGGAAATCGCGCAACGCGCCCGGCCGCTGCGGAAAGCGGATGATGAAGTATTTCTTCAGCCCTTCGAAGCGCAGCGCCCGCTCCTTGACGTCGGGCAGCCGCTCGAAATCGAAATTGCCGCCCGAAACCACCGCGACGATGGTCTTGCCCCTGATCTCCTTGCGGGAAAAATCCTTGAGCGCATCGATCGCCAGGGCGCCTGCCGGCTCCAGCACCACGCCTTCAACGTTGAGCATCTCGATCATGGTCGCGCAGAGCCGGTTCTCCGGGATCAGCCGCACCGCATCGGCGGCAAATTCCCTCAGATGCCGCAACGGCTCACGGCCGATCTCCGCGACAGCGGCGCCGTCGACAAAATTGTCGACCTTGGAGAGCTTGATCCGTTTGCCTGAGGACAGGCTCTCGCTGAGGCTCGGCGCGCCTGCCGGCTCACAGAAGACAAAACGCGCCTCGCGATGCTGGTCGGCGAAGTAGTGCGTCACACCGGCGGCGAGACCACCGCCGCCGACCGGCAGCATGACGATATCGGGCATGCGCGCGCCCGGCATCTGGTCCGCGATCTCATAGGCAACGGTCGCCTGTCCTTCGATGATGTCCTTGTGGTCGAAGGGCGGCACCATATGCGCGCCGCCGCTTTCCGCGAATTCGAACGCGGCGCGATAGCAATCGTCGAAGAAGTCGCCGACCAGCCTGATCTCGACGAAGTCGCCGCCAAACAGCCGCGTCTTGTCGATCTTCTGCTGAGGCGTAGTCACCGGCATAAAGACCACGCCCTTTTTGCCAAAATGGCGGCACACGAAGGCAAAGCCCTGGGCGTGATTGCCGGCGGAGGCGCAGACGAACAGCTCGGCGTTGTTGCCGGCGGCCAGCGCCTTGCGGAAGAAATTGAAGGCGCCACGGATCTTGTAGGAGCGTACCGGCGTCAGGTCCTCGCGCTTGAGAAGCACCCGCGCCCCGGTTTTCTTCGACAGATAGTCGTTTTCCTGCAGCGGCGTTTCCGGGAAGATCTGGCGAATAGCGGCGGCGGCGGTGGCAACGCGAGAAGAAAAACTGTTCATGGCAAATTGTCCCGAAGCGCACTGGGCGGGTTGATGTAAGCCTATTGCACATCCGGTCCCGCAAGGCCATTGTCCGCCGGCCATGAGCCCCGCTACCGGCATTCCCGGTATTTGCAAGCACTTGGAGGCGTTTGTTCATGCCTGTCGCGTCGGTTGCCCTGAAAACCATGTCGCTGCCGGAATTCGGCGAGCCGACGGTGATGCCGCTCATTCCACGCGCCACTTACGAGGCGCGCATCGAAGCGCTGGTTGCGCGCGGCTTGAAGGCCGGCTTCGATGGCTTCGTCATCTACGGCGACCGCGAGCATGCCGCCAACGTCGCCTATCTCTGCGGCTACGACCCCCGCTTCGAGGAGACGCTGCTGGTCATCGTTCCCGGCAGGGAAGCAAAACTGCTGGTCGGCAATGAGGGCTGGGGCTATGCCGAACTCTGCGGCGGCCCCTATGAGCGCGTCCTCTACCAGACCTTTTCGCTGCCGGCGCAGCCGCGCGACCGTTCCGACGCGCTGCCGGACATCCTGGCCGCTTGCGGGCTGAGGTCGGGCCACCGGATCGGCCATAGGCTGGAAGTCGTTCGGCGCTGGCGATGCCGGCTTTGGCGAGGCGACGCTCGACCTACCCTCCTTCATCGCCGACACGCTGCGCGCGCTCGCCGGCAACAACGGCGCGGTCCGGAATGCGGCCGATCTCTTGATGAACCCTGCCGACGGCCTGCGCGCGATCAACGAGGCCGATCAGCTTGCGTCCTTCGAATTCGCCGCGACCTTCTCCTCGCAAGGCCTGCGCAACGTGCTCCAGGGCATCGAACCCGACATGACCGAGCTGCAGGCGGCGCGGCTGATGGGCATCAACGGCCTGCCGCAATGCTGCCCCCTGATGCTGTCCGCCGGCGGGCGCCCCCCCTAGGGGCTGCCGAGCCCCCGCCTCGACATCATCAAGCGCGGCGATCCGATCACCATGGCCTACGGCATCCAGGGTTCGCTAAACGCCCGCGCCGGCTTCCTGGTCGAGAGCGCCGCCGAGCTGCCGCGGGGCATAAGCGATTACATCGAAAGCTTGTGGCGCCCTATTTTTCCGCCGCCGTCGACTGGTACGAGACTATCGGCATCGGTGTCGCCGGCGGCGCGCTGTGGAAAGCGGTGCACGAGCGCATCGGCGACCCGTTCTTCGGCGTTGGTCTCAATCCCGGCCATCTCATTCATATCGACGAGTGGATGCATTCGCCGGTGTTTTCAGGCTCCGGCATCCAACTGAAATCGGGGATGGCGCTGCAGGTCGACATCATCCCCGCAACCGGCACCGATTATTTCACCACCAACATCGAGGACGGCATCGCGCTCGCCGACGAACCGTTGCGCGAGGAGATCGCCGCGCGCTATTCGGAAGCCTGGAATCGTATCGAGGCGCGCCGCGCCTTCATGGGCGATGTGCTCGGCATCCGGCTGAAGCCGGAAGTGCTGCCCTTCTCCAACATTCCCGCCTTCCTGCCGCCGTTCTGGCTTTCGCGCAACAGTGCAATGGCCGTCGCCGGGCGCTGATCACTTTTCGGCTGGACACGACTTACTTCCGCCGCACTTCGGCTGTCGGGGAGATATCGCGGTGGGTGGACGGCCTCTTTGGGGGCCCGATTGGATATTTTGGCGTGACTTTGAAGACGATTTGCATTCTTGCGCTTGCATTGCTGGTGGCCGGCTGCGGCGGCCGTAAAGCCGAGGAAATCCTCGGCAGTGCCGTTATGGCTACGCCGGTGACAGAAATCGCCGGCAACCACTCGATCTTCATCGCCACGACGCGCAAGCGTTCCGACGACCCGAACAAGGTCTTCGACGGCGAGCGCTCGGCGACGCTGAACTACGCCCGCGTCAACGTCACGGTTCCGCCGGTCCACGAGACGGGCCAGATCGAGCGACGCTCGCGCGGCAAGTCGGACGATCCCACCAAATATTTCATGGCCTCCGAGCTGGTCGGCTACGACACGCAGCCCAAATTCTCCAGCGCGCTCAACGCCGACATTGCAGCGCGCGGCGGCCGTGTCATGGTCTTCGTCCACGGCTACAACACCGGCTTCGACGACGCGGTCTATCGCCTGACGCAGATCGTCCACGATTCCGGCTACCCGGGCACGCCGGTGCTGTTCTCCTGGGCCTCGGGCGCCAAGACCACCGACTATGTCTACGATAAGGAAAGCGCCAGCGCCGCACGCGACCAGCTTGAGGTGACGCTGCGCATGCTCGCCCAGACCGGCGCGCGGCGCATCGACATCGTCGCTCATTCGATGGGAACCTGGGTGACCATGGAAACGCTGCGCCAGCTCGCCATCACCGGCGACCGCGACCTCGGCGGCAAGCTGGGCGACGTGGTGTTGGCCTCTCCCGACATCGACGTGGATGTCTTCAAGAGTCAGATGCGCCGCTACGGCAAGCCGGACAAGCCCTTCATCCTGCTCCTGTCCGACGACGACCGCGCGCTGCGGCTTTCCGGCCTGATCGCCGGCTCGCGCCCGCGCGTCGGCGACTACAAGGACGCGGCCGACCTCGCCACCTATGGCGTGACGGTCGTCGACCTCTCCAGTGCCAAGGGATCGGACAGCTTCAACCACACCAAGTTCGCCGACAATCCGGTGCTGGTTAAGATGATTGGCCAGCGGCTGCGCGAGGATGACGGCTTCGCCAGTGATCAGGCTGTAACCGACCGCATCAGCCAACTCGGACAGTAAGGGTAGGCCGTATCCGATCAGGATTGCCCACCATCCGTCAATTTTGAACTGGACCCGGCCGTGCTGCGGCCTTATCGAAATATCAATTGACGTCGCGGGATCGACGTCGTGCTTCGCGAGAGCCGCGTGATCGTGCGTTCGAACACTATTCTCGTCGCTGCCTTGGCACTGCTCGTTGCGGGCTGCGCCGGCCCGAATACGCATGACCTGCTCAACAAGACGACGGTTACGGTGCCGGGTTCCGACATTGCCGCGACGCACGAGATCTTCGTCGCCACCACCCGCCAGCAGGCGACGAAAGACCCAAGGCAGGTGTTCGACGGAGACCGCTCGCTGACCACCAGCTACGCCCGCGTCGACGTCACCGTCCCCAAGGTGCACCAGGTCGGCGCCATCGAACGCGCCAAGGGTTCGGCCGACAGCAACCCGGCCAAGCAGTTCACCGCCACCGAGGTCGTTCACTATGGGGACCAGCAGCAATTCGCCAAGGCCGTCGGCGCCAACATCGCCATAAGCGGCGACCGCGCTTTGGTCTTCGTGCACGGCTTCAACAACGGCTTCGACGATGGCGTCTTCCGGCTGACCCAGATCGCGCACGACACGAAATATCCAGGCACGCCGGTGCTGTTTTCCTGGGCGTCGAGCGGCAAGACGACCGGCTATATCTACGACAAGGACAGCTCCACAGCCGCGCGCGACGACCTCGAGGCGACGCTGCGGATGCTGGCCAAGACCCACGTCAAGAGCATCGATATCATCGCCCATTCGATGGGAACGTGGCTGACGATGGAGGCGCTGCGCCAGCTCGCCATCACCGGCGACCGCGATCTCGGCGGCAAGATCGGCTATGTCATCCTGGCCTCGCCGGACATCGACGTCGACGTCTTCAAGAAGCAGATGATCCGCTACGGCAAGCCCGACAAGCCCTTCGCCATCCTGCTTTCGGGAGACGACCGCGCGCTGAAGCTGTCTTCCCTGATTTCCGGCGACAAGCCGCGCGTCGGCGACTACGGCAATGCCGCCGACCTTGCCAGCTATGGCGTGGTCGTGGCGGATCTGACCAACACCAAGGGCGGCGACCGTTTGAACCATGCCAAGTTCGCGGACAATCCGATGCTGGTGCAACTGCTCGGCGACCGACTGCGTACACCAGCTGCCCTGCGATCGAACGAACCCAACTCGGCCGAGTTTGACAATATCGGCCAAGGCATTGGAAAGGCCGTGGGATCGGTCGCCGAAGTGGTCATCACCACGCCGTTCAAGGTGCTGACCATCGCCACTGGCGGATAGGCAAAGCGCGTCGGTCGATCAGAGAAACAGGTCGACTTTCTGGAACGTCGTCACGTCGATCAGGCCGACATCGGAAATCCTTAGTTCGGGGATGACCACCAGCGCCAGCAGCGAGTGCTGCATGTAGGCATTGTTCAGCGAACAGCCCATCTTGCGCATCGCCTCCGTTAACTGCTCGGCCTTGGCCGCGACGATCTCGGCACGCTCGTCCGACATCAGCCCGGCGATCGGCATCTCAACCAGCGCCAGTTCCTTGCCCTTTGAGAACAGCACGACGCCGCCGCCGACCTGACCCAGCCGGTTGACGGCCAGCGCCATATCCCGCTTGCTGGTGCCGACGGCGATGATGTGGTGGGCGTCATGCGCCACGCTCGACGCCATCGCGCAGTCCTCCATGTAGCCGAAACCGGAGACGAAGGCATTGGTGACACCGCCGGTGCCGCGGTGGCGCTCAACCAGCGCGATCTGGCACACATCGTTGCGACGGTCCATGCCGACCAGCCCGTCCTCGACCGGCAGGTCGGCCTCCAGCGCGCGCGTCGGCGCCTGGTTCTCGATCACGCCGATGACGCGCACGCGCACCTCGTTGGCGCCCTTCGGCGCCGCCACGTCGAAATCGCCGGCCTTGAGCTTCCTGCCGAGCTTGACCGTGTTCTTCGCTGTCTTCGGATAGTCGTAGGCCGGGATGTCGATGTCGAGCTTGCCGCCCTTGGCCAGCCTGACGCCGCGAGCATAGACCTCGTCGATGGTCATTGCCGCCAGATCGGAGACAATCAGCAGGTCGGCAAGCCGCCCCGGCGCGATCGAGCCGATCTCGCGCTCCAGTCTGAAATGCTGCGCGGTATTGAGCGTCGCCATCTGGATCGCCCTCACCGGCTTCAAACCCTGGCCGATGGCGTGGCGGACCACCCGGTCCATATAGCCTTCATGGACCAGCGTGCCGGAATGGCTGTCGTCGGTGCACAGCATGAAGTTGCGCGGGTCGAGCCCGCTCTCCGTCACCGCCTTGATCTGCGAAGCGACGTCATACCAGGCCGAGCCCAGTCTCAACATCGCCTTCATACCCTGGCGCACCCGCGCGATCGCATCTTCGGCTCGTGTGCCTTCATGATCGTCCTCCGGACCGCCGGCGACATAGCCGTGGAACGGCAGGCCGAGGTCACGCGAGGCATAGTGCCCGCCGACCGTCTTGCCGGCCTTCACCGTGGCGGCGATCTCGCCCGACATGACAGGGTCGTTGGCGGCGACGCCCGGGAAATTCATTACTTCGCCGAGCCCGATGATGTTCTCCCAGGTCATCGCCTCGGCGACATCGGCGACCGTCAGCTC
>NZ_RZSG01000273.1:0-7144 GCF_003997725.1 Mesorhizobium sp. M4A.F.Ca.ET.050.02.1.1 | reverse complement strand
CCGCCCCTGGACGAGATGAACGATCGCACCTGCATCGTCACCCGCAAGCAGGCCGAACCGGATGAATTGATCCGGTTCGTCGTCGGCCCGGATTCGGCCGTCGTCCCGGACCTCAAGAGAAATCTGCCCGGCCGCGGTTGCTGGGTCAGCGCCGAGCGCCTACATGTCGACAAGGCCGCGGCGAAGAACCTGTTCGCCCGCGCCTTCAAGGCGCAGGTGAATGTTCCCGCCGACATCGGCGGCATGGTCGACACCCTGCTTTCCCGATCCGCGCTGGGCATGCTTGGCCTCGCCCGCAAGGCCGGCGCGGTCGTTCTCGGCGCCGCCAAGGTCGAGAACGCGGTGCGCGAGGGCCAGGCCTTGCTGGTGCTTCATGCGACAGAAGCGTCGGATGACGGCGTCCGCAAGATCAGTCAGGCCCGGCAGGCAACGGTTCATCTCGGCGGGCCGGCCATCCCTGCCTACAAACTTTTCCCCGAGGCCGAGTTGAGCTTGGCATTGGGGGGTACAAATGTGATACATGCTGCCGTCCTCGCGCAAGACGCGGGCAAGGCGGTTGAGAAGCGCATGGTTGCGCTCGACCGGTATCGGGGCGGTTCCCCGGACGATCTGGCAATGATTGCGGACGTTGCTGACGAAGATGATGCCGCAGAGGATATGGAATGAGCGATACGAAATCGGGCGACGACAAGACGTTGAGCGTTACGCCGAAGAAGACCTTGACGCTGAAGCGGCCCGGCATGGAACAGGGCACTGTGCGCCAGAACTTCTCGCACGGCCGCACTAAGGCGGTCGTCGTCGAGACCAAGAAGCGCAAGTTCTCGCTACCCGGCGACAAGCCGGAGCCGGCGGCCGCTCCCGTGTCCGTCTTCACGCCGAAGCCCGTCGCCGCGGCGGCGCCTGCCGTCCAGGAAGCTCCCAAGGCGCCTCCGCCGCCGCCCGAGCGTGGCGGCATGGTGCTCAACGAATTGTCGCGTAGCGAGATGGAAGCCCGCCGCAAGGCGCTGGAAGGCTCCAAGGCGCGCGAGATCGAAGACCGCCAGCGCGCCCAGGAAGAGGCCAAGCGCCGCGCCGAGGAAGAAGAGCGCCGCAAGCGCGAGCGTGAGGACTCCGCGCGCCGCCAGGCCGAGGAAGAGGCGCGGCTACAGACCGAGGCCGAATCCCGGCGCCGCGCCGAGGAAGAGGCTCGCCGGCGTGCACCGCTGGCCGCCGAATTGGCGACGCCGGACGATGAAGAGGACGTCAAGCCGAAGCGTGCCGGCGCCGGCGCTCCCGTGCGCCGCCTGGTCACGCCTGAAGTGGCGCGTCCGGCCAAGCCCACCAAGGGCGAGGAAGACCGCCGCCGCGGCAAGCTGACACTGAATTCGGCGCTCTCCGACGAGGATGCGCGCGGCCGTTCGCTGTCGTCGATGCGCCGCCGTCAAGAGAAGTTCAAGCGCGCGATGCACAACGAGCCGCGCGAGAAGGTCATGCGCGAAGTGATCCTGCCAGAAACCATCACCACCCAGGAACTGGCGCAGCGCATGTCCGAGCGCGCCGTCGACGTGGTCAAGTTCTTCATGAAGCAGGGCCAGATCATGAAGCCGGGCGACGTCATCGACGCCGACACGGCCGAATTGGTCGCCACCGAATTCGGCCACACGGTGCGCCGCGTCGCCGAGTCCGACATCGAGGAAGGCCTGTTCAACATCGCCGACCGTCCGGAAGACCTGGTGTCGCGTCCGCCGGTGGTGACGATCATGGGCCATGTCGACCACGGCAAGACCTCGCTGCTCGATGCTATCCGCAACGCCAATGTCGTTTCCGGCGAAGCCGGCGGCATCACCCAGCACATCGGCGCCTACCAGGTCGAAAAGAACGGCCAGAAGATCACCTTCATCGACACGCCCGGCCACGCCGCCTTCACGGCGATGCGCGCCCGCGGCGCCCAAGCGACCGACATCGCCGTTCTGGTGGTTGCTGCCGACGACAGCGTGATGCCGCAGACGATCGAATCGATCAGCCATGCCAAGGCGGCCGGCGTGCCGATCATCGTGGCGATCAACAAGATCGACAAGCGTGACGCCGACCCGCAGAAGGTGCGCTCCGAACTGCTGCGCCATGAAGTGTTCGTCGAATCGATGGGGGGCGAGGTGCTGGACGTCGAAGTGTCGGCGACCAAGGGCACCAATCTCGACAAGCTGCTCGAAGCGATCCTGCTGCAGGCCGAGATCCTCGACCTGAAGGCCAATCCGGACCGCACCGCCGAAGGTGTGGTCATCGAGGCGCAGCTCGACAAGGGCCGCGGTCCCGTCGCCACCGTTCTGGTGCAGACCGGCACGCTGATGCCGGGCGACATCCTCGTCGCCGGCAACGAGTGGGGCCGGGTGCGCGCGCTGGTCAATGATCGTGCCGAGCACGTCAAGGAAGCGCCGCCGGCGATGCCGGTGGAGGTGCTGGGCCTGCAGGGCACGCCGCAGGCCGGCGACCGCTTTGCCGTCGTCAACAACGAGGCGCGCGCGAGAGAGATCACCGAGTACCGTCAGCGCCTGGCGCGCGAGAAGGCGGTGGCCAAGCATGCCGGCCAGCGCGGCTCGCTGGAGCAGATGATGTCGCAGTTGCAGACGAGCGGGCTGAAGGAATTCCCGCTGGTCATCAAGGGCGATGTGCAGGGCTCGATCGAGGCCATCAGCGCCGCGCTCGAGAAGCTCGGCAACGACGAAGTACGGGCGCGCATCGTCCATGCCGGTGCCGGCGGCATCACCGAGAGCGACGTCTCGCTGGCGGAGACCTCCGGTGCCGCGATCATTGGCTTCAACGTCCGCGCCAATGCGCAGGCGCGCAACGCCGCCGCGGCCGCCGGTATCGAGATCCGCTACTACTCGATCATCTACAACCTCGTCGACGACGTGAAGGCGGCCCTCTCGGGCATGCTCTCGCCGGAGCGTCGCGAGACCTTCATCGGCAATGCCGAGATCCTCGAGATCTTCGACATCACCAAGGTTGGCAAGATCGCCGGCTGCCGTGTCACCGAAGGCAAGGTCGAGCGTGGCGCCGGCGTGCGCCTGATCCGCGACAACGTCGTCATCCACGAAGGGACGCTGAAGACGCTGAAGCGTTTCAAGGACGAGGTTTCGGAAGTGCCGGGCGGCCAGGAGTGCGGCATGGCCTTCCAGAACTACGAGGACATGCGCGTCGGCGACGTCATCGAGTGCTTCCGCATCGAGATGGTGACCCGGACGCTCTGAGTTCGAGTAACGCGTCGAGAAGACCGGGCGGTGGTCGCAAGGCCGCCGCCCACATCACATGAGACATGCGGTGCGGTCCCATCCCGCGCATCACGATTTCAGGACCGAGGAAAATGTCCCGTTCAACCACGTCAGGCCCGTCCCAGCGCATGCTGCGTGTCGGCGAGCAGGTGCGCCACGCGCTGTCGGAAACCTTGCAGCGCGGCGAGATCATCGATCCGCTGATCGAGAACGCGGTGGTCTCGGTCTCCGAGGTGCGCATGTCGCCGGACCTCAAGATCGCCACCGCTTTCGTCTCGCCGCTCGGCGCCAGCGACACCAATGCCGTAATCGAGGCGCTCAACAAGCATGCGAAGTTCATCCGTGGCCGGGTCTCGGGCGCGCTCAGGCAGATGAAGTACATGCCGGAGTTTCGCTTCCGGCTCGACACATCCTTCGACAATTTCGCCAGGATCAATGAATTGCTGAAATCGCCCGAAGTGGCGCGCGATCTGCGCACCGAAGACAAGAAAGACGACAACGACAAGGACGGGAAATAGTGGCACGCCGCGGCAAGAAGAAGGGCAGGCCGGTTTCCGGCTGGGTGGTGCTGGACAAACCCGTCGGCATGGGTTCGACCGAGGCCGTCTCCAAGATCAAATGGCTGTTCCAGGCTGAAAAGGCCGGCCATGCCGGCACGCTCGACCCGCTGGCGTCCGGCATGCTGCCAATCGCGCTCGGCGAAGCGACCAAGACAGTGCCTTACGTGCAGGACGGCGCCAAGGTCTACCGCTTCACGGTCGCCTGGGGCGAGGAGCGATCGACCGACGACCTCGAAGGCCCGGTGACCAACAGTTCGGGGCGCCGTCCGGCCGAGGCCGAGGTGAGGGCGCTATTGCCGAAGTACACCGGCGTCATCATGCAGACGCCGCCGCAATTCTCAGCCATCAAGATCGCGGGCGAGCGCGCCTACGACCTTGCCCGCGAGGGCGAGACGGTCGACATACCGGCGCGCGAGATCGAGATCGGCCGCCTCGACATCGTCGAGCACGGCGCCGACCGCACCGTTTTCGAGGTCGAGTGCGGCAAGGGCACCTATGTACGCTCGCTCGCCCGCGACATGGGCCGCGACCTCGGCTGCTTCGGCCATATCGCGGAACTGCGCCGCGTCGAGGTCGAGCCTTTCACGCCGGAAGACTTCGTCACCATCGCCGAACTGGAAGCCGCGCGTTTCGGCGAACCCGATGCGGCGCAGGGCGATGCCGACGCCCCCGAAACACCCATCGACTTCGGCGCGATCGACGCGCTGCTGGTCGAGACCGCGGCGGCGCTCGATTGCTTGCCGCAGGTCGTGGTCAGCGACGACGCGGCGACCAGGATCCGGCTCGGCAATCCGGTTATCATCCGTGGCCGCGACGCGCCGGTCGAGGCCGAGGAGGCCTGCGCAACCGTGCGTGGCAGGCTGGTCGCCATCGGCGCCATCGAGCAAGGCATGTTCAAGCCCAAGCGTGTCTTTGCCGGGTAACGGCGTTCAGCTAGAGGGTTCATTGTTTCACGGAACGCCAAACCGCTCTATCTCCTTGTTTTGGGGCAATTCCGGACGGAAAACCGTTTCACACTTTTCTTGGAATTGCTCTAATTTCGCGGCGACACTGCGCTTGAGGGGGACATGGCAAAGGCTGAGACGATCAGGAAGCGCGCGCCGCTGAAAACAAGGCGGCCGCCGGTCGGCGCTTCGCCGGGCACGCTGATCGCCGACCCCGCGGCGCGGCGCAGCGAGCTCCGGCTGACGCTGATCTCGCCGGAGAAATTCAAAACCATCGAGAACGCCAGCATCGACGATCTTACTACGCATTGCGACCAGTGGCCGGTCGTCTGGCTGGATTGCACCGGTCTTGCCAACATCCCGCTGATCGAGGAGATCGGCCGCATCTTCAGCCTGCATCCGCTGGCGCTGGAGGATGTCGTCAACAGCGGCCAGCGGCCGAAGGTGGATTTCTTCGAGGACCACGCCTTTGTCGTCATGCGCATGATCGACGACGTCACGGCCCATCGCTACGAGCAGATCGCGGTCTTCTTCGGCAACAACTTCGTCGTCACCTTCCAGGAGCGCGAGGGCGACCCGTTCAATCCGGTGCGCAAGCGCATCGCCAGCTCGGTGCCGAATCGGCTGCGCGCGCGCGGCGCCGACTATCTCGCCTATGCGCTGATCGACGCCATCGTCGACAGCTATTTCCCGCCGATCGAGGCCGCCAGTGAACTGGTCGACAGCATCGAGGACGAGATGCTGCACGCGCCGCACAAGCAGCAGATGCGGCAGTTGCACGAGTTGCGGCGCGACGCCAATGTGTTGAAGGGCGTGCTTTGGCCGATGCGCGATGCGCTGGCGACGCTGATCCGCAACGACGTGCCTTACGTGAAAGCGGAGACCAAGGTCTTCTTCAACGATACGCTTGATCATTCGCTGCGGCTGATCGAATTGGTCGAAACCCAGCGCGACTTGCTGACTGGGCTGATCGAGATGCATCTGTCGCTTAGCCAGGCGCGCACCAATGACGTCATCTCCTATCTGACCATCGTCTCGGTGATCTTCATGCCGCTTACCTTCCTGGTCGGCGTCTGGGGCATGAATTTCGATCCTGACACATCGCCATGGAACATGCCGGAGCTGAAAGCCTATTACGGCTATCCCACCGCACTGGTGTTCATGGGCCTCGTTGCTGTCGGGCTCATTGCCTTCTTCAAATGGAAGAAGTGGTTGTAGTCGAACGCAAATCTTCGGTTTGACTGCAAAAGGCCTGCGACAAGCCGGCTCGTGAAATGGGCTGGCGTTTTCTGGGGAATTGCACTATATGCCCGGCAGCTTCGCGCCCTGACGCGTTGCTTGCACCGGCCCCTGCTGGACGACATCCCGGCTGAGGGCGTCCCGTTTCCTCCAACAGATAAGGAAAAACACGATGTCGATTACTGCCGAGCGCAAGAAGGAATTGATGACTGAATTCGCGACCGCCAAGGGCGATACCGGGTCTCCGGAAGTCCAGGTGGCCATTCTTTCCGAGCGCATCAAGAACCTGACCGACCACTTCAAGGACCACAAGAAGGATAACCATTCCCGCCGTGGTCTGCTCGCTCTCGTCTCCCAGCGCCGCAGCCTGCTTGACTATCTCAAGCGCAAGGACGACGCGCGCTATCAGACGCTGATCGAGAAGCTCGGTCTGCGCCGTTGACGAATTGACCGGCGGGCTTTCCTCGGGAGAGCCCGCCGGTCGCGCATTGGCGCATCGGATCTCTCCAGTGCGCCAATGAGGGAAATGAAGCGCCGCGCATCGGTTTGGATGCGCAAATGGACGCTTCGCAAAGTTCGCATTTGCGCAGGGCGCGTTTCGAGAGCCGAGGCTTTCGGGGTCATGCGCAAGCCGTTCGGATCGATCGGCCACCCGGTTTCGAGAAAGCAGAGGGCCACTCGGAACCGCCCATGGACGGTCATGGGGCAGGATTGCAGGACGCTCGTGCGGCCATCGTGCCGAGATTGACATGAGCTTCCCGTTGTCTTGCCCGTGGCTGCCCGAGAAAAGAAGCCAGGGGAAAGGGCATCCGCGCATGATCAAGCAGCGCGACCCTTTCCGCATATGAAGGACAAGATATGTTCAACTACCACAAAGTGGAAATCGAGTGGGGCGGCCGTCCGCTCGTTCTGGAAACCGGCAAGATCGCCCGCCAGGCTGACGGCGCCGTGCTCGCCACCTACGGCGAGACCGTCGTCCTCGCCACCGTCGTTTCTATGAAGGAACCGAAGCCCGGCCTCGATTTCTTCCCGCTGACCGTCAACTACCAGGAAAAGACCTATGCCGCCGGCAAGATCCCGGGCGGCTACTTCAAGCGCGAGGGCCGTCCTAGCGAGAAGGAAACGCTGGTTTCCCGCCTGATCGACCGCCCCA
>NZ_RZSG01000272.1:0-7167 GCF_003997725.1 Mesorhizobium sp. M4A.F.Ca.ET.050.02.1.1 | reverse complement strand
GACCGGCAAGGATGCGCTGGGGGGCGGCGGCGAACGCTTCTTCGGCGGCGACAATGTCGTCGCCGGCAATCCGGTGACGGCCGAGGTGGAGCTCCCCTCGGGCTCGTGGCGGATTTCGGCCGTTCCCAAGGGTGGCTGGCCGGCGGCACCGAAGAATGAACGGACCTTGCAGGCACTCATGGCGCTCGCCGGCGTGTTGGTGGTGTTGCCGATCCTGGTGGCCGGGCGGCTGTTCGGCGAGAGGCAGAAAAACTATGCCGAATTGAGGCGCCTGTCCGGGCGGCTGGAGCTCGCGCTGGAGGCCTCGGGCATCGGTGTGTGGGAGCACGATCTTGCCACCAACGAACTGGTGTGGGACGAGCGCGTCAACGAGATTTACGGCAAGCCTGCCGACGCCAAGCCGCGCGGTTATGATGACTGGGCAGGGACGATCCACCCCGACGACATCGAGCGTGCGCGGCGGGATTTCGACCAGGCCGCAGCGACCAAGGGCCTCTACTCCTCGCAATACCGCCTAGTCCACCATGACGGCACTATCCGCCACGTCCGCACACGCGCGACGTTCTTCCAGGACAGCGGCGACACGCCGAAGATGATCGGCGCCGAATGGGACGTGACCAGCGACGTGCTGCTCAACGAGAACCTCGTGCGTGAGCGGCAGCTGTCGGAATCGAAGAACGCCGAGCTGGAGGCTGCCAGCGCCCGCATCGAGCATGTGGCGCTTCACGATTCACTGACTGGCCTGCCCAATCGCCGCTACCTCGACGAGATGCTGGCCGAAAGCGGGGCAACCGGCCGCACCGCGCTGCTACATCTCGACCTCGACCGCTTCAAGCAGATCAACGACACGCTCGGTCACGCCGCGGGCGATGCCATGCTGGTGCACGCCTCCAAGGTCATCAAGGCCAACGCCGGGCCCGCCGATTTCGTGGCGCGCATCGGCGGCGACGAGTTCGTGGTGGTAGGCCATGGCGCTGGCGACGACAGGCTTGCCGAACTCGCCAGCCGCATTATCGAGGAGATGCGCCAGCCGGTAAATTTCCAGGGCCACCAGTGCCGGTTCGGCGTCAGCATCGGCATTGCCGCCAATGACGGCGTCGACGCCAGGCAGTTGCTCGTCAATGCCGATCTCGCGCTGTACCGGGCGAAAAGCCATGGCCGTAATCGCTACGAGTTCTTCAACGCGGAGCTGCAGAGCGAGATCGTTCGGACCAAGCAGATCGCCGATGAAATCCTGGGCGGGCTGGAGCGGAACGAATTCATCGCTTACTACCAGCCGCAGTTCGACGCCAGGACGCTCGAAATCGTCGGCGTCGAAGCGTTGTCGCGCTGGAAGCATCCGCGTCGCGGCATCCTCGCGCCCGCCGCCTATCTCAAGGTCGCCGAAGAACTGAATGTTGTGGCGCTGATCGACCGCACCACTCTCAAGCAGGCGCTGGAGAACTTCGAGCGCTGGTCGCATCTCAACATTCCGCGCGTTTCGGTCAACGTCTCGGCCAGGCGCCTTGAGGACAGAGACCTGATCAAGGGTCTGCGCAAGCTCGCCATCAAGCAAGGGACGGTGTCGTTCGAGCTGGTGGAGTCGATCTTCCTCGACGAGAACGACGACTTCGTTTCGTGGAATATCGAGCAGATCAAGGGACTCGGCATCGACATCGAAATCGACGATTTCGGCACCGGCTACGCCTCGATCGTCAGCCTGCTCAAGCTGCAGCCGCGCCGGCTCAAGATCGACCGCCAGCTGATCACGCCGATCACCGGCTCAACGGCGCAGCGGCGGCTGGTGTCGTCAATCATCGAGATTGGCAAGTCGCTCGGCATCGAAGTGGTGGCCGAAGGCGTCGAGACGATGGATCACGCGCGCATCCTCAAGGAACTGGGTTGCGACATCCTGCAGGGCTACGCCTTCGGCGCCCCGATGGACGCCAAGACCTTCAAGGCCTTCGCCCAGTCGCGCAAATGGCTCCAGGCGGGGTAGCGGAACAGCTACCCCCGCAGTCCCGGCGCTTCCTGGCCGGTCCGCGCGACATATTCAGTGTAGCCGCCGCCATAGGTGTGGATGCCATCGGGGGTGAGCTCCAGCACGCGGTTGGAAAGCGCGGCCAGGAAATGGCGGTCGTGCGAGACAAAGAGCATCGTGCCTTCGTACTGCGAAAGCGCGTTGATCAGCATCTCCTTGGTCGCCATGTCGAGGTGGTTGGTCGGCTCGTCGAGTACCAGGAGGTTGGGCGGATCGAACAGCATCAGCGCCATCACCAGCCGCGCCTTCTCGCCGCCGGACAGCACGCGGCACTTCTTCTCGATCTCGTCACCGGAAAAGCCGAAGCAGCCGGCAAGCGCGCGCAGCGGCGCCTGGCCAGCCTGCGGGAAATTGTCTTCGAGCGTCTGGAACACGGTGCGCTCGCCCTCCAGCAGCTCCATGGCGTGCTGGGCGAAATAGCCCATCTTGACGCTCGGACCGCGCGCCACCGTGCCCTGGTCGGGCTCGGAGGCGCCGGCCACCAGCTTCAAAAGCGTCGACTTGCCGGCGCCGTTGATGCCCATCACGCACCAGCGCTCGCGCCGGCGCACCTGGAAGTCGAGGCCTGAATAGATGGTGCGGCTGCCGTAGCTCTTGTGGATACCCTTCAGCGTCGCCACGTCCTCGCCGCAGCGCGGTGCCGGCTGGAACTCGAAGGTCACCGTCTGGCGCCGCTTCGGCGGCTCGACGCGGTCGATCTTGTCGAGCTTCTTCACCCGGCTCTGGACCTGCGCGGCATGCGAGGCGCGCGCCTTGAAGCGCTCGATGAAGGCGATCTCCTTGGCCAGCATTGCCTGCTGGCGCTCGAACTGCGCCTGCAACTGCTTGTCGGCCAGCGCCCGCTGCTCCTGGTAGAATTCGTAATTGCCGGAGTAGGAGGTGAGCGAACCGGCGTCGATCTCGACGATCTTGGTGACGATGCGGTTCATGAACTCGCGGTCGTGCGAGGTCATCAGCAGCGCGCCGTCATAGTTTTTCAGGAATTGCTCCAACCAGATCAGGCTTTCGAGATCGAGGTGGTTGCTCGGCTCGTCGAGCAGCATGACATCGGGCCGCATCAACAGGATGCGCGCCAGCGCGACGCGCATCTTCCAGCCGCCGGAAAGTTTGGCGACGTCGCCGTCCATCATCTCCTGGCTGAAACCGAGGCCGTCCAGTACCTCGCGGGCGCGGCCGTCCAGCGCATAGCCGTCGAGCTCCTCGAAGCGGTGCTGCAGTTCGCCGTAGCGCTCGATGATGGCGTCCATCTCGTCGGCGCGGTCGGGATCGCCCATGGCGTGCTCGAGCTCGCGCATCTCGGCGGCGACCGCGCTTACCGGGCCGGCACCCTCCATCACCTCGGCAACGGCGCTCATACCTTCCATGTCGCCGACATCCTGGCTGAAATAGCCGATGGTGACGCCGCGATCGACCTGGACCTGCCCTTCGTCCGGCTGCTCCTGCCCGGTGATCATGCGGAACAAGGTCGTCTTGCCGGCGCCGTTCGGTCCGACGAGGCCGATCTTCTCGCCCTTCTGCAAGGCGGCCGAGGCTTCGATAAAGACGATCTGACGGCCGTTCTGCTTGCCGATGTTTTCAAGACGGATCATGGAGCGGTCCGGTTAAATGCGCTGACGTGGCGGGATTTGCCCGGGCATACGCGAATGCAGGCGGTAGTGGAAGAGGCAGAAGCGCCGCAGCCAGCACCCGTGGTGATTGGCGAAGGCGGCGGCGACAGTTGATCTCCCCCCTTGCGGGGGAGAAGCATTTTTCCTGCATTTGCGAGCGGGCTTGTCCCCGAGCAAGTGCTTGGAAAATGCCAGAGAGGGGATTTCGTAGGGCGCGGTGCGCTACTTTCTCGTAGGCGCAGTGCCCCCTCTCTTGCGGCGCTTTACTTCGCGTCGTGGAAGATGATTCCCACAGTGTGACGCCGCCCCGAGCGCAGACGACTGACGCCATGGCGCAGGTTCACCCGATAATAGCCCCGACTGCCCTCGACCGGCCGGTTGTGAACGGCGAAGATCACCGCGTCGCCGCGCCTCAGCGGCACCACTTCGGCACGGCTCTGCATGCGCGGGCGCTGCTCGGTCAACACGAACTCGCCGCCTTCAAAATCCTCGCCGGGTTCGGACAAGAGGATCGCCACCTGCAGCGGAAAGGCGAGCGTGCCGTAGAGGTCCTGATGCAGGCAGTTGAAGTCGCCGGGGCCGTATTGCAAGAGAAGCGGCGTCGGCCTCGTCTGCCCCTCGTCGTGGCAGCGCTTGAGGAAGGCAGCGTGGTCGGCGGGATAGCGCAGCGCTGCGCCCATCTTCTCGTTCCAGTCGTTGGCGACGCCAGCCAGCCGCGGATAGAGCGCCCTGCGCAGGCCTTCGATCGGATCGGGGAGCGGGTAGCGGAAATAGCGGTACTCGCCCTTGCCGAAGCCGTGACGCGCCATCACCACATGGCTGCGGAAATGTTCTTCGTGCGGATAGAGCGCGGCGATTTCGTCGCATTCGTCGGGGGCGAGAAGGTTTTTCATGACGGCGCAGCCATGGGCGTTGAGTTCGGAGACCAGGGCAGGCCAGTCTTGCGCCTCGACACGCGTTTCGGCGGAGCGGCTGGCGCGTTTGGCGCTGATGGAATGGATGGTCATGGCGGCCTCCTGTCGCTTGCCTACCGTGAAAATGGGGCGGGCGGAGGCTGGGAGCCACCCGTTTCATGCGGAGATTGGGCGCGGCCCTGACCTTCTCCCCTTGTAGGAGAAGGGAAGATCGCGCTTTCACCGCTTGCGATACCCCTCCAGCTCCGGATCGAGGTCGACCCGCACCGCATTGGTGAACACGCAGGTCGCCACCATGATGCCGGCAAAGGCGGCGAGGTTGACCAGCAGCGTGTCATCATAGCGCGCCTTGAGCGCTGCCCAGAGCTCATCCGGAATCGCATTGGCATCGGCGGCGACCGCCTTGCCGAAGGCGATCAGCAGCGTCTCGTCGGCGGTGGGCTCGATTGCCTCTGGATCGAGACCGCCATCCATCAGCGCGCGGCGGAAGAAGGTGACGGGAACCTCGGCGCGCATTGTCTCCGAGATCGCCATCGAAAGCAGCCAGATGGCACGGTCGTCCAGCGTAGGCTTGAGCAGATCGCGCAGCGTGAACCATTCGGCATAGATGCGGTGAGCGGCCGGCGAATTGAGCAGGATGCGCTTCATGTTGGTCATGCGCCCGCGCAAGCTGAGCTCCCTGTCGTGCTCGGCGCGGATTTCTTGCGACGCCGTCGCGTAGTCGATAGGCGGGATCATGGCCATGGGAAACGGTCCCCTCACCCCAGCGACGTGTGCAGTTCGGGGGAGGCGCGCAGCGTGTTGGAGACGGTGCAGATCGCCTCGGCATCCTCGATGATGCGCTGCTTGGTCGCCGTGTCGAGATCGCCGGAAATATCGAGCCTGATGCTGAAGCGGACGATGCGGGACGGCTCGTCCGCCGCCTTCTCGCCGCCGACCTCGGCGCGCACCTCGCCAAGCTGCGCGGCGACCCCAAGGCGCGTGGCAGCGATGCGGGCGCTGAGCACCATGCAGGCGGCGAGCGAGGCGTGCAACAGATCGAGCGGATTGAAGCCCGGCGCGCTCGCGCCGGTCACGATATCGACCGCGCCGCCGGTCGGCGTGGTGACAACCGGCAGGCCG
Organism: Mesorhizobium sp. M4A.F.Ca.ET.050.02.1.1; assembly: GCF_003997725.1. Taxonomy (NCBI): domain Bacteria; kingdom Pseudomonadati; phylum Pseudomonadota; class Alphaproteobacteria; order Hyphomicrobiales; family Phyllobacteriaceae; genus Mesorhizobium; species Mesorhizobium sp. M4A.F.Ca.ET.050.02.1.1. The sequence goes on along the minus strand of NZ_RZSG01000272.1, from coordinate 1,504 downwards.
CCGGGTTGCAGGACGGCCAGCGCGCCGGTCGCTCGGGTTCTGATCTTCAGCTCGCTCATCGTATTTCCTCTGGCGTGCCAGGGTTGGTGGACAGCTCAAAGATGCTGCCAGATTGCCTTCAGCGGCGAGCCGATTGCCTGCTCGATCCTGCGCAGCTGGTCGACCGCCAATGAGGTCTCTCCGGGATTGACGACCGTAAGCGCGCAGCTGCCGAATGCGGCAGGCCATACGTAGCGCAACTCGTTGAGTGAGGTCGGCCTTTCGCAGCAAGGCGTTACGACAGCAAGGTCTTTAAAGCCAGATGCAGCCGCCCGGTCCATCGCCTCGCCCCACCAAGCCTCGAGGTCACTGCCGCATAGCGGGCAATTGATGCTTTCCGTGTTCGCTCCGGCGTCGAAGAATGTGACCCCCTCCTCGGATTCAACGCCGATATGTTCGGCGCGTGGAAACAATCCACGCGCGATCGTCACCGCCTCGCTGGCTGCCGCTTCGCCGGGGCGCCAGTGCGGATCATACGAAACCAATCGCAGGTAACTGTCGGACATCCCCCTTCCTGGAGCAGGAAGGGTGTTCAAAGCAAGGTGTTTCGGCCGGATTCCAGCCTCTCTATTTCAGCGCCCGCAGCACATGCTTCTGGATCTTGCCCGATGCGGTGCGCGGCAAAGTCTCCACGGCCAAAAATTCCTTCGGCACCTTGTAGCGGGCGATGCGCGCGGCGCAGTGGCCGGCGAGCGCCGCCGGGTCGAGAGAACAACAGGCGCGCAACACGACGAAGGCGCGGCCGACCTCGCCCCAGCGTTCGTCGGCGATGCCGATCACAGCCGCCTCGTCGATGTCGGGATGGGCAAGCAGCGCCATCTCGACCTCGGCCGGGAAGACGTTCTCGCCGCCGGAGATGAACATGTCCTTGCGGCGGTCGACCAAGGTGACGAAGCCGTCCTCGTCGCGCCGCGCCATGTCGCCGGTGCGGAACCAGCCGTCCTCGCTGAAGGCGCGTGCGGTCTCCTGCGGCCGGTTCCAGTAGCCCGGCGTGACGTTGGGGCCGGCGAGCCAGATCTCGCCCGTCTCTCCCGGCGCGACATCGGTGCCGGCGCCATCGACGATGCGCAGTGAAACGGTCGGCGCCGGCAGGCCGGCCGAGCCCGCCTTGCCGGCGATGCGCTCGGCCTCCAGCGGCATGCCGAGCACCGTGCCGGCCTCGGTCATGCCGAAGCCGTCGACCATCGGCACGCCCTGCTCCAGCCACCACAGAACATCCGCGGCAGGGTTCGGCGCGCCGCCGGTGAAGAGCGCCAAGAGCGATGTCCATAGTCGCGGCGCGAACCCGGGATGCTCGCGCAGCATCCTCGCCATCTGCGGCACGCAGAAATAATGGGTGACGCCGAGCGCCGGATCGGCAAGGCGTCGGTTGGTGTCGCCGGGATCGAAGCCGGCGGAAATCAGCACCGTGCCGCCCTTGAGCAAAACGGGGCGAAGATTGGTGATCAGGCCGATGACATGGAAC
>NZ_RZSG01000271.1:3546-7215 GCF_003997725.1 Mesorhizobium sp. M4A.F.Ca.ET.050.02.1.1 | reverse complement strand
GCCCGAGCCCGATCCATTGGTCGAGTGTCGGCGAGAAGCAGACCGAGGTGACATAGCCCTGGTCGTTGCCGGGGCCGGGGATCTCGCCCTTCGGAATGACATGCGCGCCGGAGCGCAGCCGCCGCGCCTTGTCGGTCGGCTTGATGCCGACGACCACCTGCCGGTCCGGCGCCACCAGCGCCTCGCGCCCGGCCATGACGCGGCCGATAAAATCCTTCTTGGTCGACATCATCTTGCCGAGGCCGAGATCGGCGGCGGTCGTGGTGCCGTTGAGCTCCGGCCCGGCGACATGGCCCTTCTCGACGCGCATCACGCCGAGCGCCTCGGTGCCATAGGGTGTCACGCCGAACGGTTTTCCCGCGATCATCAGATTGCGCACCAGCGCCTCGCCGTAGCGCGCCGGCACCGAGATCTCGAACGCCATCTCGCCGGAGAACGAAATGCGGAACAGCCTGGCCTTGATGCCGCCGCGCAAGGCGACTTCGCGCGCGCCCATGAACGGAAAACCTTCGTTCGACAGGTCTTCCAAGGGATCGACAATTTCGCGAAGCAGGTCACGGGTCTTCGGCCCGGCGATTGAGAACTGCGCCCACTGGTCGGAGACCGAGGTCAACTGCAGGTCGAGCTCGGGGAACAGCACCTGGCGGCAGAATTCGAGATGCTGCATCACCAGCCCGGCCTTGGCGGTGGTGGTGGTGAGGAAATAGTGATCCTCGGCCAGCCGCGAGGTCGTGCCGTCGTCGTAGACGATGCCGTCTTCGCGCAGCATCAGCCCGTAGCGCGCCTTGCCGACGGCGAGGTTCGAAAAACTGTTGATGTAGACGCGGTCGAGGAAGGCGCCGGCGTCGGGACCGTGCACATCGATCTTGCCGAGCGTCGAGACATCGCAGAAGCCGACGCCGCCGCGCACCGTTTTGACCTCGCGGGTGACCGATTCCAGCCAGTCCTTTTCGCCCGCGCGGGGATACCACTGCGCCCGTTTCCATAAACCGGTGTCGACGAAGACCGCACCCTGTTCCGCCGCCCAGTGATGCGACGGCGTCAGCCGCGTCGCGTGGAAGTTTTCGTCGCGGTGGTGACCGGCAAAAGCGCCGATGGCGACCGGCACGTAAGGCGGACGGTAGATCGTCGTGCCGGTTTCCGGGATCGATTTACCGCTCACCGCCGCCATGATGGCGAGGCCGGCAATGTTGGAGGTCTTGCCCTGGTCGGTCGCCATGCCGAGTGTGGTGTAGCGCTTGAGGTGCTCGACCGATTCGAAACCTTCGCGCTGCGCCAGTTCGACATCGGAGGCGGTGACGTCGTGCTGCTGGTCGACGAAGGCCTTGCCCTTGCCGGCGACATGCCAGAGCGGGGTGAGCGAGAAGGTCTCGTCGTCGGCGATCGGCGCTGAACCTGCGGTGCCGCCGCGCCCGCTACCGCTTGCGGCAGCGGCGCCGGCCTCAAACCCTTCGCGCAGGCAAGCGCTGAGGCCGAAGGCGCCGTTGGCGGCGCCTACGGCGAGCATGCCGGGCGGCACGCCATCCGGCACGAACGCGGCGATGTCGTCGCGCCATTTCGGCCGGCCGCGATGATAGGAGGTCAGCCCGACCGAAGGATTCCAGCCGCCGGAGACGGCAAGCCCGTCGGCGTCGACCTCGGCGCGCGCGCCGCCGGTCAGCGAGACGGCGATCTTGCGCACGCCATCCTTGCCGCCGTCGACGCCGGTAACCGAACCGTTGAGCACCGCGAAGCCGTTCTTGGAAGCAAGCGCGCGATGAGCCGGCGAGACATCCGGCCGCGCGTCGATCACTGCCGCCACCTGCAGCCCTGTGCTGAGCGCCGTCTCGACCGTGCGCCAGCCATCCTCGTTGTTGGTGAACAGCGCGACGCGTTTTGCTGGCGTTGCTGCATAACGGCCGACATAGCTGCGCATGGCGGCCGCCATCATCACGCCGGGCGTGTCGTTGCCGGCAAAGACGATCGGCCGCTCGATCGCGCCCGCCGCGACAATGCTGCGCTTCGCCACGATGCGCCACAGCCGTTGCCGCACCTGGTGCTCCGGCGGCACCGACCGATGGTCGTTGACGCGCTCGATCGCGCCATAGGTGCCGCCGTCATAGACGCCGAACAGCGTCGTGCGCGTCATGATGCGGACATCGGGCATCGAGCCAAGCTCGTCCAGCGTGCGCGCGATCCATTCGGCAGCGGGCAGACCGTCGATCGTGCCGCCATCGGCGAGCAGGCGGCCGCCGAGGGCAAAATCCTCTTCGCAGAGGATGACGCGCGCGCCGCAGCGGCCGGCAGCCAAAGCTGCCGCCAGTCCCGCCGGGCCGGAGCCTGCGATCAGCACGTCGCAATGCGCCCACGCCTTGTCGTAATGGTCGGGATCGGCGATGCCGGCGGCGCGGCCCAGCCCCGCTGCGCGGCGGATCGCCGGCTCGTAGATCGCCTCCCAGAACTTTGCCGGCCACATGAAGGTCTTGTAGTAGAAGCCGGCGACGAAGATCGGCGCGAACAGCTGGTTGACCGACAGAAAATCGTGGCGCAGCGACGGCCAGCGGTTCTGGCTGGCGGCCTCGAGACCGTCATACAGTTCCGCTGTCGTCGCCTTGGTGTTCGGCTCGCGCCTGGCGCCGCTGCGCAATTCGACCAGCGCATTCGGCTCTTCCGATCCCGCCGTCAGGATGCCGCGCGGACGATGGTACTTGAACGAACGGCCGACCAGCTTGACGCCGTTGGCGACCAACGCCGAGGCCAGCGTATCGCCCTGGAAACCAAGCAGGGTCTTGCCGTCGAAGCGGAAGCTCAGCGGCGTCGAACGGTCGATGAGACCGCCATTCGCCAGCCGGTGTGTCTGCGCGCCGCCCACCATCACGCGCCAACCTTTGCGGCACCGGCGCCAGCCGCGGGCGCGACGGCTGAAATCTCATGCGTCAGCGTGTTGCGGGTGACCTTCAGCCAGGCCCGGCAGCCGCCGCCATGATACCAGTGCTCGCTCATTGAGCCGGCGATGTTGTCGCGCAGGTAGACGTATTCGTAGACGGCAACGTCCTCGCCGGCTTCCGGCGCTGGGCGTTGCGGCTTGGCGTCGCCGAGATAGGTGAACTCGCCGAGTTCGCGTTCGCCGCAGAAGGGACAGACTATGCGCATGGCAGGGCCTTCAGTGCAGGTTCGGTTGGGCGCCCTGGCCCTTTTCGTCGATCATTGCGCCACGCTGGAAGCGGTCCAGGCGGAAGCGCGCGGCTTCCTGGTGCGACTCATCGCGAGCGAGAAGATGGGCAAAGACCAGGCCGGAGCCGGGCGTCGCCTTGAAGCCGCCATAGCACCAGCCGGCATTGAGATAGAGCCCTTCCACAGGGCTCTTGTCGATGATCGGCGTGCCGTCCATCGACATGTCCATGATGCCGCCCCACTGGCGCAGAAGACGGACGCGGCCGATCATCGGGATCAGCGCCATGCCGCCCTCGCAGACATCCTCCATGACCGGAAGGTTGCCGCGCTGGGCGTAGGAATTGTAGCCGTCGATGTCGCCGCCGAAGACCAGGCCGCCCTTGTCCGACTGGCTGACATAGAAGTGGCCGGCGCCGAAGGTCATGACATTGGGCAGCAGCGGCTTGATCGCTTCCGAGACGAAGGCCTGCAGCACATGGCTTTCGATCGGCAGGGGCAGGCCCGGCCACGCCCGCA
>NZ_RZSG01000271.1:0-3536 GCF_003997725.1 Mesorhizobium sp. M4A.F.Ca.ET.050.02.1.1 | reverse complement strand
CAGGCCCGCCATCGCCGCGACGCGCGATGAGGAGCCGGCGACCGCCATGCCGACCTTGCCGGCGCCGATGCGGCCGCGCGAGGTCTCGACGCCGGTCACCTTGCCGTTGGCATCGCGCGTGAAGCCGGTGACCTCGCAGTTCTGGATGATGTCGACGCCGAGCGCGCTCGCCGCATGCGCGTAGCCCCACACGACGGCGTCGTGCCGTGCCGTGCCGCCGCGCCGCTGCAGCAGCCCGCCCTGCACGGGGAAGCGCGCATTGTCGAAGTTCAGGAACGGCATCATTTTCCTGACCGCCGCGAGGTCGAGCAATTCGGCGTCGATGCCGTTGATGCGCATGGTGTTGCCGCGCCGCGCATAGGCATCGCGCTGGGCGTCGGAGTGGTAGAGGTTGATGACGCCGCGCTGGCTGACCATTGCGTTGTAGTTGAGGTCCTGCTCCATCCGCTCCCACAGCTTCATCGACAATTCGTAGAAGCCGGTATTGCCGGGCAAGCCGTAGTTGGAGCGGATGATGGTGGTGTTACGGCCGGCGTTGCCGGAGCCGATCCAGCCTTTTTCCAGCACCGCGACGTTGCGCATGCCGAACTCGCTGGCGAGGAACCATGCCGTCGCCAGCCCGTGGCCGCCGCCGCCGATGATCACCACATCGTAGCGGCCCTTCGGGCTGGCGTCGCGCCAGGTGCGCTGCCAGTTCTTGTGGCCGGAGAGAGCGGCGCGGGCGAGCGAGAAGATCGAGTATTTCATAAAGTCATTCCGAGCTCGCTCGCATCGCGCTGATGGTCTTCCTTAACGCATCGGATTCGTCCGAAAACCGCTTCGCACTTTTCGGTCCGATGCTTCAGATATCCAGCGTGTGGTCGCGCTCCCACTGCGTGAAGTGCGAAGCATAGGAATTCCATTCCTGCTGCTTCAGCTTTAGGTAAGCCGACGAGAATTCCTCACCCAGCGCCGCCTTCAGCGATTTGTCATTGTCGAACTCGCGCAGCGCGTCGAGCAGGTTGAGCGGCAGTTTCGGCGCATCCGTCACGGTATGGCCGAACTGGTACATGTCGATGTCGTAGCGTTTGCCCGGGTCGGCCTTCGAGCGGATGCCATCGAGACCGGCAGCGATGATGACGGCCTGCAGCAGATACGGGTTGGCTGCACCGTCGGGCAGGCGCAGCTCGAAACGGCCCGGGCCTGGCACGCGCACCATGTGGGTGCGGTTGTTGCCGGTCCATGTCACCGTGTTCGGTGCCCAGGTCGCGCCAGAAATCGTGCGCGGCGCATTGATGCGCTTGTAGGAATTGACCGTCGGGTTGGTGATCGCCGCAAGTGCCGAGGCATGCTTCATGATGCCGCCAAGGAAGTTCCTGCCCTTGGCGGAAAGGCCGAGCTCCATCGCATTGTCGGCGAAGACATTGGTCTTGCCGGTCTCGTCCCACACCGAGATATGCGCATGGCAGCCATTGCCGGTCAGGCCCTGGAAGGGCTTGGGCATGAAAGTCGCGCGCAGGCCGTGCTTTTCGGCAATCGACTTCACCATGAATTTGAAGAACGAGTGCTTGTCGGCGGTCGCCAGCGCATGGTCGAAGGTCCAGTTCATCTCGAACTGGCCGTTGGCGTCCTCATGGTCGTTCTGGTACGGGCCCCAGCCCAGCGCCAGCATGTGGTCGCAGATCTCAGCGATGACGTCGTAGCGGCGCATCACCGCCTGCTGGTCATAGCATGGTTTTGAGGCGGTATCGTATTCGTCGGAGATCGCCTTGCCGTCCGGCGAGATCAGGAAGAACTCCGCCTCGACGCCGGTCTTGACATGCATGCCGTCGCGGGCGGCCTCTTCGATCACCCGCTTCAGCGTGTTGCGCGGCGCCTGGCCGACCTCCTTGTCGTCCATGACGCAATTGGCGGCGACCCAGGCGACCTCCGGCTTCCACGGCAACTGTATGACCGAGGCTGGATCCGGAACCGCCAGCATGTCCGGATGCGCCGGGGTGAGATCGAGCCATGTGGCGAAGCCGGCAAATCCCGCGCCGTCCTTCTGCATGTCGGCGATCGCCTGTGCCGGCACCAGCTTCGCACGCTGCCCGCTAAACAGGTCGGTGTAGGAGATCATGAAATATTTAACGTTTTTCGCCCTTGCGAATTCTGCAAGATCAGTAGTCACACCAGTTCCCCATTTTTTGTCGGCCATGGCCCAAGGCATTTGGCCCTTCATTGATTAGAAGCCGTTCTTGCCCGGTATCCAGTTGGTGCCGGCAAGCGGCACGCCCGCCATGGCGGCCGCTTCGATGGTCAGCGCGACGAGGTCCTCGGGCTCGAGATTGTGCAGGCTGTTCTTGCCGCAGGCGCGCGCGATCGTCTGCGCCTCCAGCGTCATCACTTTCAGGTAATTCGCCAGCCGCCGTCCGGCCGCGATCGGGTCGACTCGTTTCATCAGCTCCGGATCTTGCGTGGTGATGCCTGCCGGGTCGCGGCCCTCGTGCCAGTCATCATAGGCGCCGGCGGTGGAGCCGAGCGCATTGTACTCTACCTCCCAGCGCGGATCGTTGTCACCAAGCGCAACCAGCGCCGCAGTGCCGATCGATACCGCGTCGACGCCGAGCGCGAGCGCCTTGGCGACGTCGGCGCCGTTGCGGATACCGCCGGAGACGATGAGCTGCACCTTGCGATGCATGCCGAGGTCCTGCAGCGCCTGCACCGCCGGCCTGATGCAGGCAAGCGTCGGCTGGCCGACATTCTCGATGAACACTTCCTGCGTCGCGGCCGTGCCGCCCTGCATGCCGTCGACCACGACGACGTCGGCGCCGGCCTTCACCGCGAGCGCGGTGTCGTAGTAGGGGCGGGCGCCGCCGACCTTGACGTAGATCGGCTTTTCCCAGTCGGTGATCTCGCGCAGTTCGAGGATCTTGATCTCGAGGTCGTCGGGCCCGGTCCAGTCGGGATGGCGCGACGCCGAGCGCTGGTCGATGCCCTTGGGAAGCGTGCGCATCTCGGCGACGCGGTCGGAGATCTTCTGGCCAAGCAGCATGCCGCCGCCGCCGGGCTTGGCGCCTTGGCCGACGACCACTTCGATCGCGTCGGCGCGGCGCAGGTCGCGCGGGTTCATGCCGTAGCGCGACGGCAGGTACTGATAGACGAGCTGATTGGAATGGCCGCGCTCCTCCTCCGTCATGCCGCCGTCGCCGGTGGTGGTCGAGGTGCCGGACAGCGTCGCGCCGCGGCCGAGCGCTTCCTTGGCGGGGCCGGACAGCGACCCGAAACTCATGCCGGCGATGGTGATCGGGATCTTCAGCTCGATCGGCTTCTTGGCGTGGCGCGTGCCCAGCACCACACTGGTGTCGCAGCGCTCGCGATAGCCTTCCAGCGGATAGCGCGAGATCGAGGCGCCGAGGAACAAGAGATCGTCGAAATGCGGCAGCTTGCGCTTGGCGCCGGCGCCGCGGATGTCATAGATGCCGGTCGCTGCTGCGCGGCGGATCTCGGAAAGCGTGTAGTCGTCGAAGGTCGCGGATTTGCGCGGCGTCGTCGGCGGGTTGCGATAGGTCATCTTG
>NZ_RZSG01000270.1:0-7242 GCF_003997725.1 Mesorhizobium sp. M4A.F.Ca.ET.050.02.1.1 | reverse complement strand
ATGGCAAGGTGATGGTGGCAAACACCCAGAGTGGATTGGCGCCGAGCGAGCCGGCCGCCGCCTCCATCTTGCGGTCGACCGCCTCGATCGACAGCCGGATCGCCCGCACCATCAGCGGAAAGCCCATCACGCCGCAGGCAAGTGCTGCACCCGTCCAGCGGAAGGAAAAGACGATGCCGAAATGCTCGGCCAGGAACGCGCCGGCGGGCCCGCGCTTGCCAAAGGTCAGCAGCAGCAGGTAGCCGGTCACCACCGGCGGCAGGATCAGCGGCAGATGCACCAGCCCGTTGAGCAGCGTCTTGCCCCAGAACCGGCCACGGGCGAGCACGAGCGCGATCGCGATGCCCGGCGGCAGGCTGAAAAGCATCGCCACCGTCGCCACCTTGATCGACAGCCGGACCGCATTCCATTCGTCGGGAGTGAGGTCCAGCAGCCAGTTCATGCGTCGGGACGCTGCCTTAGTTGGAAGGCGCCAGGATGGTGAAGCCCTGCGCCTTGAAGAGCTCTGCCGCCTTCGCGGATTCGAGGCACTTCAGGAATGCCGGCGCATCCTTGTCCTTCGAATCTGCCGTCTGGGCAACCGGGTAGATGATCGGCGGATGCGAATCCTCCGGGAAGGTGCCGACCACCTTGACGCCTTTTTCGGCATGCGCATCGGTGGCATAGACGATGCCGAGCCCCGCCTCGCCGGTCGACACCAGCTTCAGCGCCGCGCGCACATTCTCGGCCTGCGCGACCTTGCCTTCCACTGAAGACCAGACGCCGAGCGATTCCAGAGCCGCCTTGCCGTATTTGCCGGCCGGCACAGCCTTGACGTCGCCCATGGCAAGCCTGCCATCGCCGATAAGCCTGGCAAGGTCGAAGCCCTTTTCGATCTTGGCCTCAACCTTGGAATCCGTCGGCGCCACCAGCACGATCTGGTTGCCGAGCAGCTTCACCTCGGTGTCGGGTTTGGTCAGCTTCCTGTCGGAGAGATACTTCATCCAGTCGAGGTCGGCCGAGATGAAAATGTCGGCCGGCGCGCCGCCCTCGATCTGCTTGGCAAGCGCTGAGCTTGCCGCGTAGGAAATGGTCGCCGCCTCGCCGACATCGGCCTCGCAGGCCTTGTTGACGCCGTCGAACGCGTCCTTGAGGCTGGCCGCCGCAAACACGATCAGCTTGTCCTCGGCACGGGCGGCCGGCGCCGAGATCGCCAGCGATGCCGCGAAAACGCCAATGGTGATCGCTCCCAATCCAAAACCTTTGTGCGTCATGAAATTCTGCCCGGGTTCGAAATCCGATCAGTCCAATGCCTGCCGACCGATATATCTGCACGAATATAACAAGGAAAGACCTTTCGCGGCCCCTGTCGTTATGCGACAGGGTTTTCTCGGCCTACGATGGATTTTGGCAGACACAGCGAAGGAGCCCGTCATGAAGATCAGCGCCCGCAACATCCTCAAGGGCACGATCGTCGAGATCGTCAAGGGAGCCACCACCTCGCATGTCCGCATTGACACCGGCGGTGCCGTCGTCACCGCCTCGATCACCAACGAGGCGGTTGCCGACCTGAAGCTGGAAAAGGGCAAGCCGGCCTATGCCGTGATCAAGGCCTCGGATGTCATGGTCGGCATCGACTGACGGCGATTGTCGGACGGGTCAGACTCCAAATTCTGACATTGGGCCGAAGGTGCGTTGAGATTCAGGTCAGGCCGAGCCGAGAACGGCTGTTTCCGAGAACCGGAGCGGAGCCTACTTAAAGTGCGTGAGCACCGGAAGCGCAGGAAACCGCCGTTCGCAAGCCGGCATCACCTGAATATCAGCACACCTCAAACGGCGATCGGCGCCTTGATGGTGGCATCGGCGAAGTAGTTCTCGAGCCGGAAATCCTCGAACCGGAAGGCAAAAAGGTCCTTCACCTCCGGATTGATCCACATCGTCGGCAGCGGCTTCGGCGTGCGCCGCAGTTGCTCGCGCGCCTGCTCGAAATGGTTCGAGTAGAGATGCGCATCGCCAAGCGTATGGACGAAATCGCCGGGCTTAAGCCCCGTCACCTGCGCCACCATCAGCGTCAGCAGCGCGTAGGAAGCGATATTGAACGGCACGCCGAGGAAAATGTCGCCGGAGCGCTGGTAGAGCTGGCAGGAGAGGCGGCCTTCCGAGACATAGAACTGGAACAGGCAGTGGCAGGGCGGCAACGCCATCGCCTCCACCTCGGCGGGGTTCCACGCCGAGACGATCAGTCGCCGCGAGTTGGGGTTCCGGCGTATCTCCTTCAAAAGACCCGCGATCTGGTCGATCTCGCCACCACGGCCGTCCGGCCACGAGCGCCATTGCTTGCCATAGACCGGACCGAGGTCGCCGTTCTCGTCCGCCCATTCGTCCCAGATGGAGACGCCATTGTCCTTGAGGTATTTGGTGTTGGTGTCACCGGCCAGGAACCAGAGCAGCTCGTGGATGATCGACTTCAGATGCAGCTTCTTGGTTGTCGTGACCGGGAAGCCGCGTGAGAGGTCGAAACGCATCTGGTAGCCGAACACCCCACGGGTGCCGGTGCCGGTGCGGTCGCCGCGGTCGACGCCGTTCTCCAGCACATGCTTCAACAGGTCGAGATACTGGCGCATCGGCTTGGCCTCGATTCGGGTGTCAAGCAATCATAACCGACCGGCCGTCGATCGAATACCACAAAGCCCGCCGCAGATGTGGACGCGCCGATGTGACGGCGCCGGCACCAGGTCGTGCCGGCTGCCGCCCTGTCGTCATGCTTCAGAGGGAGCCGAGCTTGCCGAGATCCTTCGCCACCAGATAGTAGAAAGTCACCCGGCTTTTGGTGTTGTCGGAGGCCATCGCCTTGCAGGCCTTCTCGATCGCGCCATCGGCCTTGTTGGCGTCGGCGACGCCGAGCTTCTTGGCGGCCCAGTTCTCCCGCACGCGTTCCAGTTCCTTCGGGTCCGTGCAGGACACCAGCGAGGAATCGCGGTTTCTGAGCGCGATGCCCAGGTGCTTCACGATCTTCTCGACCGCGTCGGCGCTGGCGCCAGCGTCGTACTTCTTCACATCCGCAAGATAGTCGGCCATCGGAAAAATCCCCTCCTCGGCGCCACGGATCCGGTCGATGAGGCTTGTGGCGCGCTACGCAACCTGTGCGCTGGGTAGCAACTCCTCACCGGTGCAAAGCTTCGGTTGAGCGCGCCGGCAAGTCAACCCTCGACGATCCATTTGAGATAGGGACAAAGTCCCGTTCGGCCTTTCAATTTCCATGATCGGCCCCTATATTCGTTTCGTCGGCTTGACCGACTATGGCGATAAACAGGCGATGCAATAAGCCGTTCGGACCCGGGGGCGGTACCCGGCGCCTCCACCAAAAACCGCTCTTTCGAAAAGAGCGGCTTTTGCTGGGGGCGAAATAGGATCGACGAAGGTGTAAAGATCGTACTTTTGCCCGGCATTGTACCACCGTCATCGGGCTAAACTTATAGTTGCCAACGACAACTATGCGGAAGCTCGTCTCGCTGCGTAATGCAGTGCGAACGCTTCAAATCAAGCCCTAGAGGTTCGCACTTCTAGGCGGGGTTCGGAGGTACCTGGCAACAGAAACCTCCACTTCTCCCCTCCTCCCACTTTTTGCAACCGCAAGTTTTTTTGCCCAGGCGCGGGGCCACGACCTGTTCCCGCGCGTCCAATCGAGGCGCGATTGCGTTTCGTTCCCGATGCGGCGGGTTTATGCAAAACATGAAAAAGGCCGGGCGAGCCCGGCTTTTCTGTTACGATATTGAGCGTTGCTTACTCGGCCGGCGCTTCCACCGTCTCCCGCGCGCGGCCGAGCGTCAGCTTGGCGAGGGTGAAAGAAATCACCGCACAGAGCGTGATGCCGGCCACCATCGGCAGCGGGGTGCCGTCGAAGAACAGTCCGGCGACACCCATGGCCAGCGCACCAATGGCGAAATGCAGCGTGCCCATCAGCGCCGAGGCCGTGCCGGCGATCTCGCCATGCTCTTCCATGGCCAGCACCGAGGTCGTCGGGATGACCAGGCCGAGGAAGCCGTAGCCGACGAAGAGCAGCGCCGCCATCACGTCGAGCCGGTCGACGCCCGAGGCCATGATCGCGAACAGCGCCACCATCGTCGTCGCATAGCCAGTCACCGCCACCCAGACGACGCGCTTCAAGCCAAAGCGATCCGCCAGCATTCCCGTCAGTTGCGACATGCCGATGAAGGCAACCGCGTTGATCGAGAAGAACACACTATAGACCGACGGGGACAGGCCGTAGTGATCGATCAGGATGAAGGACGAACTCGACAGGTAGACGAAGAAGCTCGCGATGCCGAAGCCGGCAATCGAGACCAGCCCGAGGAAGTTGCGGTCGCCCATCAGGAAGCGGTAGCCCGACAACGCCGCGCCGAAGGATGAGCCGGCACGTTCCTCGACCGGCCGCGTTTCCTTGAGCGAAGTCGCAAGCAAGATGGTGGCAAGCACCGCCGCGCCCGTCACCGTCCAGAACACGGCGCGCCAGCCGAAGCTCTCGATGATCTGGCTGCCGGTCAGCGGCGCCAGGATCGGCGATACCGAAAACACCAGCATCAGCAACGACATCAGCTTGGCCGCCTCATTGCCGGTGTGCAGGTCGCGCACGATGGCGCGCGGAATGGCCATGCCGGCGCTGGCGCCGAGGCCCTGCAGGAACCGGAAGGCGATCAGCCATTCGATGGTCGGCGCCATCGCCGAGCCGATGCCGCCGACCATGAACAATGCGAGGCCGCCATAAAGCGGCAGCTTGCGGCCGACCATGTCCGAGATCGGCCCGACCAGAATCTGGCCGAAGCCCATCGACAGGAAGAAGATCAGCAGGCTCATCTGCACCGCAGAGGTGCCGGCATGCAGGTCCTCGCCGATCGACGGCAGGGCCGGAAGATACATGTCGATGGCGAACGGGCCGATGGCGGACAACAGGCCGAGCACGACCGCGATGCGGAGGAATTTGGGACTCATGATTAGGCTTCTTTCGGATCTGGCTGCCGCCGCGAAAGCGGCGTCTAACCCAGGACGTTCCATCCCGCGACATTCCGACACCTCAGAGGGGGACCTATTGTCTCTCCGGAGCGAATGCCTTGTGTTATGTCCACAAAATTAGACACTCTTGTCCAAATCGTCAATCGCCGCTATATAGTTTTTTATGAAGCCCTGCGTTTCTCCTGACAATTTCCCGCCACGCAGCCACGAGGCAAAGCGCATTTCGGTCGTCGAGGCCGCTGCTTCGGTCTTCTGCCGCGAAGGGTTTGCCGGCGCCAACATCGATCTGATCGCCGCCGAGGCCGGCGTGTCGCGCCAGACCGTCTACAACCATCATGGCGACAAGGAAAAGCTCTTCATCGCCGTGGTGCGCGACCTGACCGAGCGCTGCAACGCCGGCATCTTCGCCACCATCGCCACCTTTCCCGACCAGCCCACCGACATCGCGGCCGATCTTGTTGGCTTCGCCGTGCGCATGAACCGCAACTGCATCTGCAACCGCGACGGCAGGTTCTTGCGCAAGCTGATCCAGGCCGAGGGCGAGCGCTATCCCGAACTGTTCGCCGAATGGCGCGAGCAAGGCCCGGGCCGCACCTGGTCGGCGCTTGCCGCCCGCTTCGCCCGTCTTGCGTATGCCGGCTATCTCTCGATCGAGGACCCCGACGTGGCTGCGCGCCAGTTCCTGGCTCTCGTCAACGCGGAATTGCAGATAACCTTCATGCTTGGCGGCGCGCCAACGGAAAGCGAAGTGTTGCAATCCGCCAGCAATGGCGTGCGCACCTTCCTTCGCGCCTTCGGCAGGCAGAAGGCCACGGCGCATGCGGCCAAGAAGAGCGTGCTCGTCGGCGCCTGAGCCATCAAAACACCGGCAATGGCCCTCGCTTCGAGAGGGCTGCGATCTATATGCGGTTTACGCCGCGCTCAAGCTTCATTACAGCTATGCGGACGATTCAACGGAACCCGACCTGCTACATGGCCGACGACCACATCCGCTACGACATTCTGGCCCAGGAGGCGTTGCGCGGCGTTATGCGCAAGGTCCTGGCCGAAGTCGCGCGCACCGGCCTTCCAGGCAACCATCATTTCTTCATCACATTCCTCACCGGCGCGCCGGGCGTTCGCGTGTCCTCGCGGCTGCGCGAGCGCTATCCGGAGCAGATGACCATCGTCATCCAGTTCCAGTACTGGGACCTGAAAGTGTCCGACACCGGCTTCGAGGTCGGCCTCTCCTTTTCCGATGTGCCGGAGAAGCTCGAAATCCCCTTCTCCGCCGTGCGCGGCTTCTACGATCCCTCGGTCAATTTCGAGCTCGAGTTCGATGTCAGGACTGATGGGGCGGCCGAGGACGAACCGGCGCAGCCCACGCCCGAGCCGCTGGCCGTCGTCACCGAGAAGAAACCGGAGACGAAGAAGAAAGCCGCCGCCGAGGCCGACAAGAAGCCCGCCGCGGCAGACGCCGGCAAAAGCGCCGACGTGGTGTCTCTCGACGCCTTCCGCAAGAAATAATTCCCCGGACGGTGCGGCATGGGCGACGTCGTCAATCTCCGCCAGGTCCGCAAGCAGAAGGCGCGGACCGAGAAGGAGCGGCAGGCCGGCGAGAACCGTGCCCTGCATGGCCGCTCCAAAGCCGATCGGGACCGTGACCGCATGGCCGCCGACAAGGCCGAGCACTTCATCGCCGACCATCGCCGCGAAAAGCCTGGTGATTCAAACGAGAGCTGAGCGCCTTACGTGAGCCCGGTCGAAAAGCGTTCCGTGACCATCCGCGGCCATCGCACCAGCTATTCGCTCGAAAAGGCCTTCTACGACGATCTCGTCGCCATCGCCGCGGCGCGAAAGCTGACGCTTGCCGCTCTCGTCGCCGAGATCGACGAGACCCGTCCGCGCGACGCCAACCTCTCCTCCGCGCTCAGGCTTTGCGTTCTGGATTGGGCCAAACGCGGGAAGAGCGGTTCGTCCTAGCCGCCATCCAGCGACTTCAGCAGGTTGTCGATCGTGAACGGATTGGACTTGGGCTTCGGTGGCGGTGGAGCCGAACCGTCATTGACGCCAGGAAGGGAGCCATCGACCTTTGGTGCTTGCTGGGCGGCCTTGCGTTGGGCGTCCCGCTTGGCCCTTTCTTCCGAGGCGATGCGCAGTGCCTCTTCGGCCTTTCGGCGTTCTTCCTCGGCTTGCGCCTTGGCCGCCGCGTCAGCCGCCTGCTGTTCCACCCTGGCTTTCGCTTCGGCATCGGCCTTGGCTTTGGCGCCCGCC